>URZG01000153.1 GCA_900552325.1 uncultured Porphyromonadaceae bacterium
ATTCAGAGGGGTAGCTGCGAGAAGCGTCGGATGCCGCGCAGATAATGGTCGGTCAGGATGTTGCGCCGCTGCATGGGCTCGCGCAACAGGTTGCGCGTGGGATGGGAGGTATAGGCGCGCCGCATCTTCCGGAAGTCGCGGTGGGCGCGGAAAACCGCCGAGGCGTTGGCGAAATCGAAAGTAGCCGCGAACCGCAGCCATGCCACGGTGTCGAGCAGCCGTCGCCGCAGGAGGGTGCCGCGGAGGTCACGCTCCGGGAGGTTCTTGTGGAGAAGCAGAAGGTTGTTGCGGAAATTCAGGTATGTCTTCCTTGGATTGGACGCGGGGAGCGAGCCGCCGCCGAGATGATATACCTTTGACTGGGGAACTATGGCTATCTCTTTGCCTTTCAGATGTATGCGCCAGCAAAGGTCGATCTCCTCCATGTGGGCGAAGAATCCGGCGTCAAGTCCCCCCGCCTCGAGATATAAGGCTGTGGGAACCATCAGTGCGGCCCCTGTGGCCCAGAATATTGGGCGCACGTCGTCGTACTGCCCGTTGTCGGCCTCCACCTCGGCGAAGATGCGGCCACGGCAGAAGGGGTAGCCGTTGCGGTCGATGAAGCCGCCCGAAGCTCCGGCATATTCGAATTTCTCCGGCTCGGTGTCGCTCAACAGTTTTGGCTGGCAGGCGCCGCAGTCGGGATGTGTCTCCATATATTCCACCAGCGGATTCAGCCATCCGCCGGGGGTGCGCACATCGGAGTTGAGGAGCACGGTGTACTTATATCCCTGCTCCATCGCCCATCCGAGCGCTTTGTTGTAGCCTTCGGCGAATCCGTAATTCTCCTGAAACGGGAGTAGTTCAACTTCCGGAAAATCGTGGCGCAGCAGCTCTACGGAGCTGTCGGAGGAGCCGTTGTCGGCCACTATCACCCGGCCTACCGACGGATCCGTGCCCTTGACGACCGAGGGGAGGTATTCCGGAAGGAGTTTCTCGCCGTTCCAGTTGAGTATTATGACCGCGCAGAGGGGTGTATGGGTTTCATCGGGTTTCATCGTCAGAAGTCTTTACTGGATTTTTCCACCGGTTGTGCGACCACAGCCATCCTGCGGGGTCGCGCTCCACCGTGCGTTGCAGCATGGCGGCGTAGCGCGACGTGATCTCCCCTTCGGGAAGTGTGGCCGGTGTGTCGGTGATCAGATGCATGTCGATATGGTAGCGGCCACGGCCGTTCTTGTGCATGTCCCAGTAGACAACGGCGGCATCAAGGCGCCGCGCCACGGTCTCGGTGCCGGTGATCATCGCCGTGGGGTGGTTGAGGAAAGTGGTTATGTAACCAGGATCGCCTTGCGAAGGGTGCTGGTCGCTCATGAATCCGGTGATGGTGGCCACCCCCTTGCGGCGATAACGTAGCAGATCGAGGAACGCCACCTTCTTCGGGAGCGACACGGCGCCGAAACGGCCACGCAGCCGCAACATGAGGGCATCGGCCCACTTGTTGCGCAACGGGCGGTAGATCTGACAGAAAGCCACATCGGGGTTGTCGGCCAGGGAACTCCAGAGAGTGATCGACGGTGCCCATTCCCAGTTGAAACAATGCGAGAAATACGCCACTACCGGGCGCCCCTCGCGCAGCCATCCGTCCACTCGCCGTATGTCATCGGGATTGTAGGTCATGCGACGGCGCATCTGCCGGTCGGAGATATGGAGGAGCTTGACTGTCTCCACGATCTGGTCGGCGAGGTTGCGGTAAAATCGACGTGCGATGCACCGAAGTTCTTTCTCTTCCTTTTCCGGAAAAGAGGAGCGCAGGTTGGCGAACACGATCCTCTTGCGGTACCCCCAGATATGGTACATCACCACGAATATCAGGTCGGCGAATCCGTAGAGCACCCACAGCGGCAGGAATGCCACAAGGTGCAGCAGGCCGTCAAGAGGCAGATATTTGAGGTTACGGTTTGTCATATCTGTTTTGTGCCGCTTAAAATCGGGTCTTCACCTGTGGTGCCCGTTATTCCGGTGAGTTCGACAGTCACAATCTCATTTTCCGCTGTGCCTTCGGCCGGGAAATTGACTTTCAGATAGTTGTCGGTGTGGCCGGTGGCCATGCCGTCTGCATCGACCGACTCCACCAGTACCGGACGCACGGTGCCGATAAAGCGCGAGGCGTACTCTCTGGCACGCTCCTCGGAGAAGCGGAGCATTATGTTGGTGCGGCGGTGTTTCTCCTGCGGAGTCACCGTGTGTTCAATCTCAAGGGCTTTTGTGCCGGGCCGCTCGGAGTAGGGGAAGACATGGAGGCGTGTTATAGGGAGTGATTTGACGAATTCCAGCGAACGCCGGAATTCCTCGTCGGTCTCCCCGCGCGCCCCTACGATGAGGTCCACCCCTATGAACGCGTCGGGAATCCTGGCGGCTATCCGTTCCAGACGCGAGCGGAAGAGCGCTGTGTCGTAATGCCGGTGCATCAGTCTGAGCACGGTGTCGGAGCCGCATTGCAGCGGTATGTGGAAATGGGGCATGAAAGCCCGTGAGGTAGCGCAGAAGTCTATGATTTCGTCGGTGAGCAGATCAGGCTCGATCGACGATATACGGTAGCGGTCGATACCCTCCACTTTGTCAAGGGCGCGGATGAGGTCGAGGAAAGTCTCTTTTTCCGGAGCGTCGCTCCTTTTGCCGAAGTCGCCTATGTTGACTCCGGTGAGCACAATCTCGCGTCCCCCTTCGGCAGCGGCTTCACGCGCCTGCGCCACAAGAGATTCCACTGTGGCGGAGCGGCTGCGGCCGCGGGCGGCCGGTATGGTGCAGTAGGTGCACCAGTTATCGCAGCCGTCCTGTACTTTCAGGAAAAAGCGGGTGCGTTCGCCGCGCGAGCAGGAGGGGGTGAAGGTCCGTATATCCCTGGCGGGAACTACCGCCGTCTGAGGCTGCCGTTCGGCGATGAAACGGTCGAGCAGCGCCCCCAGCTCCCCTTTGCGGTCATTGCCGGCAATCACGGCCACACCGTCGATAGTCGCCACTTCGCCGGGCTTGAGCTGGGCGTAGCACCCTGTCACCACTATGGCGGCGTCGGGATAGCGGCGGTGGAAAGAGCGGATGGCCTGCCGGCATTTTTTGTCGGCCATCTCAGTGACCGAGCAGGTGTTGACAACCACTATGTCGGGCGTCTCCCCGAGACTCACGCGGCGTATGCCGCGCGCGGCGAACTCCCGGGCCACCGTGGAGGTCTCCGAGAAGTTCAGCTTGCAGCCGAAAGTATGGTAGTGGGCTTTGAGGGTGCCGAAAGTGGAGTCGTTGATCATTTCGAGGGTGAGATATACGAGTCTTTGAAGCCGAGGAAGTAGAGAACGCCGTCGATTCCGATGGTTGAAATGGACTGGCGCGCCGATTCCTTGACCTTTGGCTTGGCGTGAAAGGCGATGCCGAGGCCTGCGGCCGAAAGCATGGGGAGGTCGTTGGCGCCGTCGCCCACGGCGATGGTCTGCGCCATATCCACATTCTCGACCTGCGCTATCAACCGCAGCAGTTCGGCCTTGCGGCGTCCGTCGACCACATCGCCGACATACCGGCCGGTGAGTTTGCCGTCCTTTACTTCAAGCTCGTTGGCATACATGTAGTCGAAACCGAACTTGCGTTTGAGGTAGTCGCCGAAAAAGGTGAATCCGCCCGATAGAATGGCCGTCTTGTAGCCCGTGCGTTTGAGCACTTCCATCATGCGGCCAACACCTTCGGTGATTGGCAGGCGTTCGGCAATACCTTCCATCACATTGACGTCGAGACCTTTCAGCAACGCCACGCGTTCGCGGAAACTTTCGGTGAAGTCGATCTCGCCGCGCATGGCGCGCTCGGTGATCTCGCGTACCTGATCGCCGACACCGGCACATTCGGCCAGCTGGTCGATGCACTCGGTCTGGATAAGGGTGGAGTCCATATCGAAACATATCAGACGGCGGCAACGGCGGTACATGGTATCCTCCTGGAGCGATATGTCGAAGGCCTCGTCGGCAGCGATGCGCATGAAGCGGCTCTGCATCTCCTCGCGGTCGACAGGGGTGCCGCGCACTGAGAACTCTATGCATGCCTTGGCGGAGTGTTCGCCGCTTCCGGCCTGAGTCTGTGTTCCGTCGGCCAAAGAGGGGCGCCCTGTCAGGCGCTGTATGGCGTCGATGTTGAGACCTTGTTCGGCTATAACCTCGGCCACGAGGGCTATGTGGCGCGCCGTCAGCTGACGGCCGAGGAGGGGGATGATCCAGCGGTTTTTCCCCTGGCGGCTCACCCACGATTCGTAGGCTTCGATGGTGATGGGGGTGAAGCGTATCTTTACCTGGAGGTCGTAGGCTTTGAAAAGAAGATCCTTCATTATCTCGCCCGAGACGTCGGAGGTGGTGCGGAAGAGGATACCCAGCGAGAGGGTGTGATGGATGTCGGCCTGGCCTATGTCGAGCACCGATGCATCGTATTTGGCCAGGATGGATGTGAGGGCGGCAGTAACGCCGGGACGGTCCTGCCCCGAGATGTTTATGAGTATCAGCTCGAGGGCAGGCTTGAGGTTTTCTGTCATTTCACGCGGATTTTGTCGCCGGGCTGCAGGTTGTTCCCTTTCTTGCCGTTGAGACGCTGCAATTCCTTTACAGTGGTGCCGTTACGTTTGGCGATGCGCGAAAGGGAGTCGCCGGGCTTTACGGTGACTGTTTTTCTCGTATTTTTCTTTTTCTTGTTTTTTGCGGCCTGGGCTTTTTTCGTTTTTGCAGACTGGGCTGCCTTTGCGGCCTGCTGTTTCTTGCCGGAGGCCTGGAATGAGTTGGCTACGTTCTCGGAAACGGTGCTTCGGGCCGGCGCGGTATCTGCTCCGGCTGCTTCCTCGGGCTTATCCTGCGGGGCCGTCTCCGTTGCGGGAGTCTGTGTGGTGGCCACGGGAGTAGTGGCGTCGGCCATGACCTGGGTCTCCTCGTTCTTTACAAGGAGCCGGTCGTCCTCGGTCGGCTGCGAGGGGGTTGTGGAGGGCTTGAACACACGCTTTGTGGTGACGACTTTCAGCTTCTGTCCGCGGCGCGGTTTGGATATGTTTCCGTTGGCGTGTTTGAGGCTCCATAGCGTCACTCCGTAGCGCTGGGCGATGGAGGCCATGGTCTCCCCTTTCTTCACGGTGTGGTAACGCACCTGCTCGGTGGTTACCCATTCCCCGGCCTGGGAGTTGTCGGCGTCGACGGTGGCGGGAGAGGTTTCCGATGCCGGCTCCACAATCTCGCGGCGGGCGTATTTGTTGGCGTCATGTTCCACGATGGCGTCCTCGCTGATGATATAGGAGTAGATCTGGTTGGCGGGGAGCACCAGCGAATATTCGCGTATGTCGCCGGGGATAACCTGCTGGCGATACTGCGGGTTGAGGATTTTCAGCTCCTCTACCGGAATCTGGAGAATATCCGATATCTGCTGGAAGTGCACGCGGCGGTTGACGTGGACCGAGTCGGTGAGTATCGGGCGTTTTGCCAGGGCCGGCGAGATGTTGTGTTTGTTGTAGTAGGTCATCACGTAGGTGGCGGCGATGAAGCCGGGTACGTAGCCGCGTGTCTCTCGCGGCAGGTAGGGATAGATGGCCCAGAAGTCTTTCTTCTCGGGGTTGTTCTCCGAGGCGCCGGCACGGCGGAGGGCCTTGTTGACGTTGCCCGGTCCGCAGTTGTAGGCGGCTATCGCCAGCGACCAGTCGTTGTAGATGTCGTAGAGCTGACGCAGGAATTTA
>URZG01000154.1 GCA_900552325.1 uncultured Porphyromonadaceae bacterium
GCGCAGCAGTAAAGATAGGTGAACTGGTCGGAGACGCTGGTGAAATCCATTTTCGACACGTCCTTGCCGGTGGTCTCCTCGAAAAGGAGCATGGCGCCCATCGTGGGATAACACGACACTTCGCGTCCGGCGACGTTTACCGTGATTCGTGCGAAAGCGCCCATCACTCGCCCGCTGCCGTCTCCTTGCCGGGATAGATACGCCATTTTAAATCTACGCCAGAGGCGGCTTTCAGGGGCAAAGGTTTAATTTAGCGGCAATATTTTACACATATTTATATTTCGATGCGGGAATAGGTTAAATACATGTTAAACCAACAGGAAATATTAAACGCAGAAGTGTTATTATAGTCAAAAAGACAAATTAAACGAAACAACAACCGAAAAGAAATAAACAATATCAATTATGAAAAAGAAATTTTTAAGCTTAGCTCTTGTTGCCATGTCGTTCGTAACTTTCTCCAGCATGGCCCAGAACACTGCCGATGCCACTGGCGCAGCCAGGAATAAGAAAGAGAATGTCTGCACCAACCCCGCCGACTGTAAACAAAAACGCGCCTGCGTCAATCCTTTCGAAGACCTCAATCTTACGGAGGCCCAGCAGACAAAGCTACAGGAACTCTCCGCAAGGCAGAAAGCAGCACGCGAGGAATCGGCTAAGGCCCGTAAGGATAACAAACAGCGTATTGACTCCACCCGTATGGCTGACCGTCGTGCTTACCGTAAATCTTATCTCCAGGAGGTAAAGGAAATAACCGGTCCTGACCAGTATGTGGTTTTCCTCGAGAATTTCTATGTTAACGGTGGTAACAACACCCGGAAAGCTTCGTTCTCCAAAATGAAATCGGATAAGGCACGTGCCTCCAAAGGGGACCGCAACGACCGCAAAGGTAACCGTCATGGCGACCGCCATGCCTCCGCTCGCGGAACCAAAACCGCCAACGCAGCTCAGGCGAACTCCTGACAAGGTATCTGATCCATAACCTCACAGAAATCACCACCGACGCCCGTTCCGTCCCTGATAATGGGATGACGGGTGTCGGCTTTTTTTACAATATTATCGGCATCTTTTTTGTGCCTTTAAGATGGTATTACAATGAGAAAGCGTATCTTTGCAATATAAAAACACCGGCATGAAACATTCAAATATCACCCCCGAAAATATCACAAATCTTTCACGCGACAGTATTTTTGTTTTCGGGAGCAGTCTGCGCGGCGACCATAAAGGGGGCGCCGCACGTATAGCGACAGAGCGGTTCGGGGCCATCCCCGGTATTGGCGCCGGACTGCAGGGGCAATCGTATGCGATTCCTTCAACAGAAGGCCTTGACACACTTCGGCTTTACATAGATCAGTTTATTGCCGTTTCCCTGATAATGGATTATTGTAAATTCTATGTTACCCGCATCGGATGCGGCAACGCAGGTTATACAGATGAACAGGTTGCGCCACTTTTCATAAAGGCCTTCGGCCGAAAAAACATATACCTTCCGGAATCGTTTGTCAGGATTATCAAGGAAGTAAAAGCAAAAAACTACGATGAGGAAATGTCCGGGATGGTATTCGGGTTCAAGAACAACGGCACCTCTCTCTGAGAGTCAGAAAGAATCCGGTAAAGTCACGTAAAACTGCTGTGATTTATGATACGCGAATTACTGTTATGCTCGGCCGGTCTGGCACTTTCTTCCCTTCTCGGCTCAGGTCTGGGACTGCTCATACGTCGTATTTCCCATAGCTGGAATGACGTATTTCTCGGCTTCTGCGCCGGAATGATGCTTACGGCCTCGATCGTATGCCTTATACTTCCGGCGGTGGATATGTGTCCGGTCAGCGGCTGGTGGCAGATTATCGCCGGTGTCGCCGCCGGCGTGGCCCTGATCGGAGTCCTTGACCGTGTGACACCCCACCTTCATCATCTTTCAGGAATAAGAGAGAAGGAAAACCATGCAAACAACGCCTCGTTCAACCGCACCCTCCTTTTTGTAATGGCCATAGCGCTCCATAAACTTCCGGAGGGTCTTGCCACCGGTGTCTCTTTCAACGGCGACCAGGGAAATGCCTTCGCCATCACACTGACCATCGCACTTCAGAATATTCCGGAGGGGATGGTGGTGGTGACCCCGCTGCTGATGGCCGGTGTACGTTTTGCCAGTACCACACTTATTGCCGTAGCCGTTGCACTTCTCGAGGTTGTCGGTGTATTCGCCGGTTATTTTATCGGCGATATCTCTTCCGCACTGCTCCCTTTCATGCTCTCGATTGCCGGAGGCGCCATGCTGTATGTGATCAGCGACGAAATGATCCCCGAAACTCACTCGCACGGCTTTCAGAAACCGGCCACCTACGCACTTGTCGGCGGGGTACTGGCCATGCTTTTCATAGAGGCTACCGTATAAACACATAATTCATGAATTACTTCACACATGTCGACTCTCCGATCGGAAAACTCACCCTTTCAGGTACAGAGGACGCACTTACTGGGTTATGGATCGAGGGGCAGAAGTATTATGCCTACACGATGCCTCCGGACGCTGTTCAAAAAGACGATTTGCCTGTCTTTCAGGAAACAGAACGATGGCTGCGTGATTATTTCCGTAAGAAAACTCCGGGGAGCTTTCCGGCACTTCGTCCTTCCGGTACATCATTCAGAACATCCGTATGGAATGAGCTTCTGAAAATTCCGCAGGGAGAGACTGTCACCTACGGAGAACTCGCCGCAAGAGTGAGCCACGCAATCGGACGCCCGACATCGGCACGCGCTACCGCCGGCGCAGTCGCCCATAATCCGATTTCAATACTCATACCATGCCATCGGGTAGTGGCAGCCGACGGCATGGGCGGATACGCGGGAGGAATAGAATGCAAAATGTTCCTTCTCGGCCTTGAAAAAAGAGGGAACTGATAAAATAAAGCAGAAAAGAGGCGCCGCATCATTCAGCGATGCGGCGCCTCTTTCTGCTTTATAGAGATAACTAGTTATCAGTTAGTGTGCTCGCTCAAATAGGGATTATATTCGTTCCATTTGTCGATGGGGGGCATCACTCCGAGAGCGATAACCTCGTCGCGCAGGGCGCACAGGTGTTTGTAGCTCTTTTCAAGTTCGGCCTCCTCCTCGGGAGTACCATTGATCGGTTTTACTTTCACACCGTCGGCGGAAACTGTCGTCTCCATAGCCATGACGATATGTGAGAACCGGTCATTATTAACGTATGTGCCAACCGGCCAGCGGAATTCAGGACCGCCCATAGTTGCGGCCACCATCTCGATGGAGAGATAGGCCGGCGACTGGAAAGAACTGCGACCGCGAAGATCGATGATGGCCTTTCCTCCCTGCACGACGCGCACGCGCATTTCCTCCCAGTCTTTCTGAGGAAGGGTCTTGGTGCCGATAATGCGTGTGAGAGGTTCGCCTTTCACTTTTGCAGTGGAAGCGAATACGGCCATCTGCTCGCCATGACCACCGTATGTGCGGCAACCGGTCACTTCATCCGGAGCGATAGCGAAATATTTTGCCAGCTCGTTACGCAGACGTGTGCTGTCGAGGGCGGCAAGTGTGGAAACCTGGCTCGGACGCAGGCCCGAGTAAAGGAGAGTGATAAGGCCTGTTATATCGGCAGGATTGAAAATCACCACCACGTGTTTCACATCCGGGCAGTAGCGGCGTACGTCTTTGCCGAACTGCTCGGCGATGGCGGCATTACCTTTGAGCAGGTCCTCACGTGTCATGCCCGCTTTGCGAGCGGCACCCCCGGAATTGACAATATATTTGGCTCCGGTGAGAGCTTCGGCGATATCTGAAGTATAGGTCAGCGCAAGCCCTTCAAAACCGCACTGAAGAAGTTCCTCCGCAACGCCTTTCAGACCGGGCGCATAAGGATCATAAAGGCAAATATTGGGTGTGAGTCCCATCATGATGGCTGTCTGCGCCATGTTGCTGCCGATCATACCGGCGGCGCCGACAATCACCAGCTTCTCGTCTGTAAGATATTTCATTTCAAATAAGTTTTTAGTGATTTATCTATACCTATAACGCAGGAGGGTGTGATATGTTTTTTGAAACCTGCAAAATATTTCATCCGTTATGCAGAAAGTCCCGAAAAAATAACTAAATTTGCCTCCACGTTAACCGAACTCCAAAAGCCATGCAAAAGCAGCTTATAGAATGTGTGCCCAATTTTTCAGAAGGGCGTGACAAGGAGGTGATCAAGGCGATCACCGATGAGATAGAAAACTCTCAGAGCGCTTCCGGCGCCTGTGTAAGCCTTCTGGATGTCGATCCTGGCGAGGCTACGAACCGTACGGTTGTGACCTTTGTGGGAGAGCCCGACGCCGTTGTCGAGGCCGCTTTCCAGGGGATAAAAAAAGCCGCTGAACTCATAGATATGCGTAAACACCACGGCGCGCATCCACGTATGGGCGCCACTGACGTATGTCCGTTCATCCCCGTAAGCGGTATCACGCTTGAAGAGTGCGCTGACCTTGCCCGAGGGCTCGCCCGGCGCGTTTCCGAAGAACTTGGCATACCCACATATTGCTATGAGGCGGCAGCCTTCACCCCTGAGCGCAAAAACCTTGCGGTGTGCCGCCGGGGAGAATATGAGGCACTTCCCGAAAAGATGGATTCGGAGGATGAGGCACCAGATTTCGGTGACCGGCCGTTCGACGAAGAAGCGGCCCGTACAGGCGCCACAACCATCGGTGCCCGCGACTTCCTGATTGCTGTAAATTTCAACCTCAATACTACCTCCACACGCCGCGCCAACGCCATCGCGTTTGATGTGCGTGAGAAAGGGCGCCCCATGCGCGAGGGTGGGAAGCCCAACGGCAAGCCGGTGAAAGACGCACAGGGCAATACCATCATGATTCCTGGCACGTTGCCCGGCACGAAAGCCATCGGATGGTATATTCCTGAATACGGTCTCGCACAGGTTTCAATGAATATCACCGATATAGCCCGTACACCGCTCCATATAGCTTTCGATGAAGTGACGCGCGCCGCCGCCGCACGCGGCATCCGCGTAACCGGCACGGAAATAGTCGGACTGATTCCCAAACGCGCACTCGTGGAAGCCGGCCGTTACTTCCTGCACAAACAGCAGCGGTCAACCGGCTTGCCTGAAGAAGAGATCATCCGTATTGCCGATAAATCGATGGGGCTCTCCGAGCTCAAGCCGTTCATCCCTCGCGAAAAGGTTATAGAATACCTGATAACCTCCAACGGCAAGGAGCAGAAAAAACTCACTGATATGTCGCTCAAGGATTTCGCCGACGAGACTGCTTCGGAATCCCCGGCTCCCGGCGGCGGCTCCATAGCGGCATACATGGGTACCCTCGCTGCGGCACTCGGCACGATGGTCGCCAACCTCTCGGCCCACAAGGCCGGATGGGATGAGCGCTGGGAAGAGTTCTCCAATTATGCCGATGGTGGCCGTATGCTCGTGGACCGTCTTACAGCTCTTGTGGACGAGGATACCGAGGCCTTCAACCGCATCATGGCGGTATACTCCATGCCCAAAAGCACGGAAGAGGAGAAAGCCGCCCGTGCCGAGGCATTGGAGAAAGCCACACTCTACGCTACCGAAGTGCCCCTTTCCACAATGAAGGCCGCCTTCGATTCTTTCGAGCTGCTTGAGGCCATGGCTCGCGAGGGGAATCCTGCGTCGGTCAGTGATGCGGGCGTCGGTGCGTTGGCGGCACGCGCCGC
>URZG01000155.1 GCA_900552325.1 uncultured Porphyromonadaceae bacterium
TTTGTACTTTTCGCGGCCACGACTGAGATCAATGACTTTAGGACCGCCGCTCATGGCAAAGTATCTCACAGCCTCGGATATGAGAATGTATCCTGGGGAGAAAAATGAGAACTCCGGTTCGATTGCCAGGCGCGGCACGGCGTAAGTCTTCCCGTCGGCCGACAGTATTCCTGTCATGCAGGCTGCGGGTTTCTCTCTGATTTTCAGCAGCAGTGTGAGGGCAAACGGCAGTGTGCCGAGAGCTTTGGACTGGCGGCTGTGCAGCAGTTTCAGCCGGTGTGCGGCGCGTGTCAGGAGGTTGCCGTCGGTATAGGCTTCGGCCTGCCTCCGGCAATATAGCGAGAGGGCCCGGCGGTAGATTTCAGGATCGTCGCCCGGCACATATTTTTCAAGTGTAATATCGTCACCGTTTCTGGAGAGCCTGTTGTATGCCGTGCGCAGATTCTGCCTTACAGATTTTGATAGCCCTTTTAGCCACAGTGCGTCGCCGCATGATATGTCGATGGCGGCGCAATCGGTGACTGTCTCAACAGTGCCTGTGTCGATGCTTCTCAACAACGAATCAGCCGGCAGGCGGCGCAGTTTCCATCTGTTTCCGCGGGCAAGAGATAATAATGTCATTACGATGGCCTGGGCAATTTCGTCCTTTTCTGCGTTGCCGAGATCCGGCGATAGGAGCATGTCGTTGATACCGCACCCTTTGATGTCGCCTAAAAGCCTTACAGAACCGTCGGTGCGGCGTGTCACCACGGGGAGTATGGCTTTTATTTCTCCCCGGACATCGACAGCGCACAAGGCAGAAGCTGTGTAGCCGGCGAATCTTTTGATACCGAGGTCGCGTGCCAGCACCATCTGGAAATCATATCGCATGAATGGCGAAAGTCCGTGAAATGAGTTCTCGATATATTTCCAGGCATGGCGCACACGAAAATCGCCTATAGGTAACGTTTCTATTTTGAAGCGAGGGGCAGCCATATCAGAAAAGTAACATAAGGCGGTAGGCTGCGAACGATATTATCCACGCCACCGCTGTGCTGTACACCACCGAGAATGTCGCATAGCGCCACGATCCCGCCTCACGCGCCACGGCCACTACTGTTGCCAGACACGGACAGTAGAGGAGGATGAATATCATGAACGCGAGAGCCGAGGCAGGGGTGAAGTCGGGATGATCCGACCCGGGCTCGATGGCGGTGAGGCGCTCGGAGAAGGCGGCATCGGAAGCCTCGTCGGAGCCTGTGTAGAGGACTCCGAGGGTGGAGACCACGATCTCTTTGGCCGGTATCCCGGCCACGGCGGCCACGGTGCCCCGCCAGCTGAATCCCAGCGGCTCGAGAACCGGATTCACGGCTTTTCCCATCATTTCGAGATAGGAATCGCGGTCGGGGTTCTCCTTTGTTTTCATCGGGAAATAATTCAGTGCCCAGACTATTATGGACGCGAACAGGATGATGCCTCCCATCTTCTGAAGGTACTGCTTGGCTTTCCACCACATGTGGCGCAGTGAGGTTTTCAGTGTAGGCACGCGATAGGGAGGGAGTTCCATCACGAACGGTGTCTCGTCCTCCTTGAACCAGAATTTGCGCAGCATCTTCGCCGAGAACATGGCCACCACGGCCCCGAGCAGATACATTCCCAGGAACATCCATGCCGCGTGGGCGGGGAAGAAGGTGCCGATCAGGAGCACATAGATAGGGAGTCGTGCCGAACACGACATGAACGGCGTTATCAGTACCGTTATGATTTTCGAGGAACGGCTCTCGATGGAGCGCGCCGCCATGATGGCAGGCACGTTGCAGCCGAAGCCCATGATCAGCGGTATGAAAGACTTGCCGTGGAGTCCGATGCGGTGCATCAGACGGTCCATGATGAAGGCCGCGCGCGCCATATACCCCGAATCCTCCATGAACGATATGAAGAAGAAGAGAATCAGGATATTGGGCAGGAACACAATCACGCCGCCCACGCCTCCGAGCACGCCGTTGGCCAGGAGGTCTTTGAGCGGTCCGTCCTGCATGTGGTCGCTGACGAGCGACGAAAGGGCGTCAACGCCGTTCTCTATCCATTCGGCCGGGTAGGCGCCTACATAGAACGTAACCCAGAATACCAGGAACATCACCGCCAGGAAGAACGGGAAGCCGAAGAGGCGGTTGGTTACGATGGAGTCGATCGTGTGGGTGGCTGTCTCTTTCTGCTGCTCGCTCTGCTGCATGGTCTCGGCGAGGGCGCCGGCTATGAATCCGTATTTCTCGTCGGCGATCATCGAGGCTACATCCTCCTCGGGGTGGAGTTTCTCCAGATGCGCCAGCGAACGGTCGCGCAGCGAGTGTATGCGTTCGCTGTCAGCGGCTGAGGCGATGAGGTCGTCAACCTCCCGGTCCTGTTCGAGCAGCTTTATGGCGAGGTATCGCGATGAGAAGTGCTGGTCGATGCTTTTGTCCTCCTTGATGGCCTGTTTCAGATCCGACAACGACGCTTCGATATCCTGACCGAGTTTCACATGCACATGGCGCACGGCCTCATGACGCCGTTCGTACACGTCGATGATAGTGTCGAACAGTTTTTTGATCCCTTCGCCGGTGCGGCTCACCGTAGGTACCATCGGCACGCCGATCATGCGCCCCAGCTCCTCGTAGTCGAGCACGGCTCCCGAGGAGCACAGCTCGTCGTACATGTTGAGGGCTATCACCATGGCGTGGTCCATGTCGATCAACTCGGTGGTGAGGTAGAGATTGCGTTCGAGGTTGGATGAGTCCACGACGTTGAGAATCACGTCGGGATTATTGTCCTTGAGGTAGCGCCGCACGTAGCGTTCCTCAGGCGAATATGATGACAGGGAGTAAGTTCCCGGCAGGTCCACGAGGTTGAACGTATAGCCCTTGTGGCGGAATACGCCGGTCTTGGAGTCGACGGTGACTCCCGAATAGTTCCCTACATGTTCGCGGGCGCCGGAGGCGATATTGAAAAGGGAGGTCTTGCCGCAGTTGGGGTTGCCTATGAGTGCGACATTGATGGTATGCGTGGCCCGGTATTCGGCAGAGTCTGACGGAATTTTCACCTCGGCAAGCGGGCACGACTCTCCTGAAGGGCATGAGGCACATTCTGTCTCGCCGGGTTTATGGTCGCAGTCGGGCGATCCGCCTTGTTTGTTCCTGTTATCTTCGTGGCGGCTGTCCTCATGGGTGGCTTCATCGGGTATTACCTCGATAAGCTGAGCCTCGTTGCGGCGGAGAGATACCTCGTATCCGAGGATCCGGTATTTCACCGGGTCGCGCATCGGGGCGGCGAGCACTGCTGTTATCCGGTGGCCTTTGATGAAACCCATTTCCATCACGCGTTTGCGGAAGGCTCCATGTCCCAGTATCTTTACGATGGTGGCCGACTGGCCTGTTTTCAAATCTGATAATCTCATTGTTATCCTTGCAATCCGTTGGTCCGGCCTCCAGGAGGAGATATTGTCAAGGCGGCCGGAAATTTCTGATTTGACATCTGCAAAGGTCGCGATATTATTCCGAACGGTTATGATTAATAACAGTTTTTAACAGAATAATGCCACCCTGTTGCATCGCCGGTTCTGCTTGTCGCGCATACTTATTTTGTGGCGCGGAAGGGAGTACGGCTATTGCAGGTTCACGAAAAATTAGTTACCTTTGTCAGTTCAAAGAAAAATCAAATAACGCATTATATATGGAATTCAAAGTAGCCGCCAAAACCCTCTATTCCACCCTCTCGGGTGTGAGCAAGGTGATAAACTCGAAGAATACTCTCACTATTCTCGACAATTTCCTTTTCTCGGTGGAGGGGAATGTACTTACAGTCACAGCCTCCGACACCGAAAACACCCTCATGGCCCGTGTGGAGCTGGCCGATGTGGAGGGCGAGGGAGCTTTCTGCGTCAATGCCCGACGCCTGGTGGATATCGCAAAAGAGCTTCCTGACGTGGATGTAGTGTTCCATGTCAACGACGAGAACAAAGGTGTGAAAATCGATTTCCCCGGCGGTAACTTCGATATAGCCGGAATCCCTGCCGACCAGTACCCCGCCACCGTGGAGAAGGAAGAGGGGGAGATAAAGGAGATGCTTCTTCCCGGCAAACAGATCCTTTCCGGAATCGACAAGACTTTCTTCGCCATCGGCACCGATTCGCTCCGTCCGCAGATGATGGGTATCTACTGGGATATCAAGGCCGACGGCGTGACTTTCGTGTCGACCGACACCCGTAAGCTGGTGCGTTATATAGACCGCACTTCGGCTCCCGGTATCGAGGCCGCATGTATCCTTCCTCAGAAACCCTGCGTGATCCTCAAATCGCTCGTTGCCGCCGACCAGGATGTCAAGATCTCGCTGTCGTCGAAGAGCGCGACTTTCGCCACCGAAAAAATAACCTTCAACTGCCGCTTCATAAAGGGTAACTATCCCGACTACAACAGGGTGATTCCGCAGAACAACCCCAATGTGATCACCGTGGACCGCATAACTCTGCTGCAGGCCGTGCGCCGTGTGGCCGTATGCGCCGATCCGGCTCACTCGCTGGTGAAGTTGCGTCTGGCTCCCGGCAAGATAGAGATGAAGGTCGACGACGCGAACTTCTCCACTTTCGCACATGAATCCGTGGCCTGCGACTACGAGGGTAAAGAGATGGTTATCGGTTTCTCGGCGACGTTCCTGATCGAGATCTTCAACACTCTCACCACCGACAATATCGTTATCAAGCTCGCCGACCCCTCGCGTCCCGGTGTATTCCTGCCAGAGGAGAATCCCGAGAATACAGAGCTTGTGATCATCCTCATGCCCATGACCGTACAGGAATTCTGATGAAACTTAATCTTGAGAGGCCGGTGGTATTCTTCGATCTGGAGACCACCGGCACCAATATCCTTCACGACCGTATCGTGGAGATCTCGGTGATAAAGGTTTTCCCCGACGGTACGGAACTGGAACGCACGCGCAGGATCAATCCCGGTATCCCTATCCCCCCGGAATCCACAGCCGTGCATCATATAACCGACGAGGATGTCAAGGATGCACCCCGTTTCGAGCAGATAGCGCGTTCGCTGGCCGACCTCTTTGCCGGAAGCGATATCGCGGGATTCAACTCCAACCGTTTCGACGTGCCGATGCTGTCGGAAGAGTTCGCCCGTGCGGGCGTGGACTTCGATTTTACGTCGCCGCGTTTTATCGACGTGCAGAATATCTTCCACAAGAAGGAGCAGCGCACTCTCTCGGCGGCTTACCGTTTCTATTGCGACAAGGATCTGGAGGGGGCGCACTCGGCCAACGCCGATACCCGCGCCACTTACGAGGTGCTCATGGCGCAGCTTGACCGTTATCCCGACCTGGAAAATTCCGTGGAGTCCCTGGCCGATTTCTCGGCAATGAACCGCAATGTGGATCTGATGGGGCGCCTCGTCTACGACGACGACCGCCGCGAGATAATCAACTTCGGCAAATACAAGGGGCAGGCGGCGGAAGATGTGCTGCGCCGTGACATGGGGTATCTCGGCTGGATTCTCCAGGGTGATTTCCATTCCGACACCAAACGTTGTTTCCAGGCCATAAGGGCGCGTATCGACAACCGGAAAAGGCAGTGACCCCGGTCAGTGCTTTCCTCTTACACAACAGAAAATCCTATGAATATCGTACTGGGAATCACCGGCGGCATCGCCGCATATAAATC
>URZG01000156.1 GCA_900552325.1 uncultured Porphyromonadaceae bacterium
CTTCTGGAGGGGAGGGACGGCACCGGTGACAGGTTCCGTATCGTGGATTTCAGCCGGAATCATGAGGCCATAGCTCCCAAAATGAAGGAACTCAAGGATATAATCGTAAGGTATTATCCGGGAGCAGGCTCGGATATGCTCAACTCGGCCCTCTTCGATATTATCACATGCGAGACAGACCTTACGCTTCATTGCGAGGTGGAGGATAAACTTTTCGTGCCGGTTGTAAAGCGTTATGAGGAGGAGCTGGCCCGCAAAGCCAATTCCGTCCGGGGTTAAAAAGACTGACGACGCTCCGGCCGATACGACCGATGCCGAAAAGATCGAGGCACTGTCCGAAAGAGAGAAGGAGATAATAGTGAATATCGCCAAGGGGCTGTCAAACAAGGAGATCGCTGACCGGTTGTGTCTCTCCGTGCATACCGTGACCACACACCGGCGCAACATCTCGCAGAAACTCAGCATCCACACTCCGGCAGGGCTCACTATCTTCGCTATCGTAAACCATCTCATTCCCCCCGGAGAGATACCGCGACCGCGTTGATTTATAATTCGTTACGGTAACCGGTAAGCATAGGTGCCGACGGGCGTTTGGAGTTAGGGATTTTTTTCGCTATCTTTGCGGTGTGAATCTGGCATTGAATTTATTACCAGTGTTCTGTTCAACCGTTACAACCCGTCAATAACACACCCATGGATAACGATATAACCGAGCTTTTTCAAGACATTATAGCCCAGGCCGGCAGCATAGATATGGCTGAGGCCGAATTCAAAAAAATGATAGGAGAAGACGAGGAGCTGCACCGGCGATACCGCGAGTATTGCCTTGAGGTCGGCAGCACCGAGCGTCACGGCTTCCTCGACTTTGCCGACGAATACATGGATTCCCGCGAATCGATCTGGGATTCCCTTAACGACTACGATGAATAATCTGAAATCCAAACTTCTTGCGGAATACGACACATCTTTCGAAGCCGTGATGATTTCATGGCCCCACGAAGGCACTGACTGGGCTCCTATGCTCGCTGAAGCCCGCCAATGTTACCTGGAGCTGGCCCGGGCCATTCTGCAGGCCGGATGCACTCTGGTGGTGATCACCCCTGATGCATCGGCCACGCGCACTGAACTGCGTTCGTTGCCATCCAGGAATGTTGTGGTGGTGGAAGTGCCGACCAACGATACCTGGATACGCGATTACGGCATGCTGACCCTCGGACTGAATGGCACGCCGATTGCGGCGGATTTCCAGTTCAACGGCTGGGGACTGAAATTCGCGGCCAATCTTGATAACCGCGTCACGTCACGTCTCTTTGAAATGCTTCCCAATATAGCCAAGGCCGACTTGCGAGCCACGGTGCTTGAAGGGGGATCTGTCGAGACCGACGGCAAAGGTACCATACTGACAACTTCGGAATGTCTGCTGTCGGCCAACCGCAACAATTTTCATTCCAAGGCCGAGGCCGAAGCCATGCTTTCGCGCTGTCTCGGTGCTGAAAGGGTGCTCTGGCTCGACAATGGCGCACTGCAGGGAGATGACACCGACAGCCATGTCGACACCCTGGCTCGGTTCGCATCGGACGACACGATCGTTTATGTGAAGTGTTACCGCGATGATGACACCCACTATCTCGGACTGCACATGATGGAGGAGGAGCTGCGCGAGTTCCGTACCCCTTCGGGACAGCCTTATAATCTGGTGGGCCTCCCGTTGCCTGATCCCTGTTATGATCCAGATGACGGATACCGGCTGCCGGCTACTTACGCCAACTTCCTGATAACGCCCCGTGCGGTGATTATGCCAACATACGGTCAGGAACGTAACGACCGGATGGCCCGCATGATGCTCGAATCCGTATTCGCACCCGAACGTGAGGTTATCACGGTTGACTGCCGCGCCCTTATCCGGCAGCACGGCTCGTTGCACTGCGCTACAATGCAGATTCCTCGCGCTTTCGTGCCGATGGCTTGAATCACAATACATTTTTCATGTTTATGATGAAAGAGAATATCCTCCCTACCGCACTTATACAACAGCACAACACCGGAGACGTGGCCGACAACCGCCGTCGTCTGGCGGATAAGATTCGCGCGGCCGCTGCACGCGGCGCCCGTCTGATAGTTAATCAGGAACTTCACGATACCCTCTACTTCTGCCAGTGCGAGGATGTCGATCTTTGTGGCCTGGCGGTGGATATACCCTCCGAAGCCACGGAGTTTTATTCCTCGCTTGCTGCCGAACTCGGTGTGGTGATAGTTTGTTCGTTTTTCGAGCGCCGTGCGCCGGGACTCTACCATAATATAGCCCTGGTCTACGAAACCGACGGATCGCTCGCAGGCTCATACCGGAAGATGCATATTCCGGATGATCCCGGGTTCTATGAAAAGTTCTATTTCGCCCCGGGCGACATGGGTTTCAAGCCTGTTGATACATCGGTAGGGCGCCTCGGGGTACTCGTGTGCTGGGACCAGTGGTATCCGGAAGCAGCACGCCTGATGGCTCTCGCCGGTGCGGAACTCCTCATATACCCAACGGCGATAGGATGGAATCCCGATGACGATCCCGCTGAGAAAGAACGTCAGCGTGATGCCTGGATCACCGTGCAGCGGGGGCATGCCGTGGCAAACGGTATCCCCGTAGTTGCTGTGAACCGCACGGGATTCGAGGCAGACCCGAGCGGAGCGACTTCCGGTATAAATTTCTGGGGGTCTTCTTTCGTTGCCGGGCCGCAGGGTGAATTCCTGGAGCTGGCTCCGGTTGACGAAGAGGCCGTACCGGTCGTGAACATCTCTCTGAGCCGTTCCGAGCAGGTACGCCGCTGGTGGCCGTTCCTGCGCGACCGTCGCATCGACGCCTACTCCGGTCTGACCCGTCGCTTCATCGACTGAGTCTGTTGCCGGTCGTGTCTCCCCTTTTTGCCTCTCACCTCAAACCTGAAAAGCCATGAAACTTCCATCCAGAATCGGTGCCGCTGCCGCCACATTGCCTCCCGACAGCAGGCGTATAACTTTGGTAGGCGCCAACGGCGCTGGCAAATCGCGTTTCGCCCAGGCGTTCCGTCAGCTATGCCGCGAGGAGAACGTGCCGGTCTATAATATATCGTCGCTCGAAGCGCTTTACGGAGGGGAATTGCAGCCTCAGGCAAAAGATGTGGCACAGGAAAATACTCCGGAATGTACCGACGACGTGTATATCGGCATGGCTTCGTCGCCGACATTCTTGCGAAACAAGGCGCGCAATCCGTTGGAACGGCTGCTCTCCATGCTTCTTAATGAGGAGATAAGTTCTCTTATCGCCTACAAGGCATCCGCCGGAGGTGATATTGACCAACCGCTTCCGCTGACCAAGATTGACAACGTTCTCAGGCTGTGGCGTTCGATTTTCCCCGATAACAAGGGGGTGCTGGAGGGGGGCGCGCTTACTTTCTCACGCCACGGCAATGACGACCGTTATTCGCACATGCGTCTGTCGCATGGCGAGAAATCCGTTCTGTACTATCTCGGGGCGGTGTTGTTCGCCCCTGCCGATGCCGTCGTGTTCGTGGATAATCCCGGCCTTTTCCTGCATACTTCGGTCATAAACAAGGTATGGGATACGATAGAATCGCTGCGTTCCGACTGCCGGTTCGTCTACGTGACTCATGACCTGGAGTTCGCAGCCTCGCGGCGCGACAATACCGTGATATGGGTCAAGGCGTTCGATGCCGGTGCTATGGCATGGGATTACGAGTTGCTGCCTCCTTCGCCTGATTCCCTCCCCGAGGGGATGTATATGGCTATCCTGGGAGCGCGCCGGCCGGTGCTGTTCATCGAGGGTGACGGCGTCAATTCCATCGATGCAAAGCTTTATCCGCTGGTGTTTTCGGACTACACGGTGCGTTCACTCGGATCGTGCAACAAGGTCATAGAGGCGGTACGCACTTTTAATGACCTGCGTGATTTCCATCATCTCGAAAGTTTCGGTATTGTGGACCGCGACCGGCGCAACATGCAGGAGGTCGCCTATCTGCGCCGTAAAAACATCTTTGTGCCCGATGTGGCGGAAGTGGAGAATCTCCTTCTGCTCGAGGGGGTGGTGAAAGCCGTGGCCTCCTATCATGGACGGCCGCCGCAGAAAGTGTTCGCCGCCGTGAAGAAGTCGGTCCTCGGCCAGTTCCGTACCGATCTGAGGCGTCAGGCGCTCCTCCATACACGCCATTTCGTGAAGATGACGATGACCTATCGTATCGACGGCAGATTCTCGTCCATTACCGATCTGGAGCGCCATCTTGACGAGCTGATGCACGAGATGTCACCCAGAGCCACTTACGAGAATTTCTGCCGTACATTCACATCGTATCTCAATTCCGGAGATTATGCCTCGGTGCTCAGGGTGTATAATCAGAAATCTATGTTGCCCGGCAGTAATGTAAGCGGTCTCTGTGGCCTTTCTGCCGGGAAAACCGCATATATCGACGCCATAATAAAGATTCTGCACACCAACACCGAGGAGGCCGATCAGATACGGAGGTCTATTTCGGCGGCGTTTTTCTCAGAGAATCCGGTCAAATGATTCGGTCGCAGAACGGCGGCAGCGGCACGTCGGGACGGTTGCGCCGTATGTAGCGTGTGCAGATGTCGATGGCGCGGCGGCATGTGGCGTCGTCGAAAAGCCCTATGTGTGTCACATCTTTCGATAATCCGAGTTGCAGCGACAGCCAGGAATAGGCGTTGTAGCGTGAGCGTTTGAGTTTCAGGCGCGGCAGTAGCTCGAATACCTGATGGGCCTCCCACCGCAGGCGCCGAAGTTCCTTGTCAGCCACGCTTCCCAGCGGTAGGGATGTAAGCGGATGGCAGTAGACAAATGCCCCGCAATCCGGGCACACCATAGCCCGACGCCCCGGAAGGAGGCGCGGGGCACCGGGCTCCCCGGCTTCCATGCACTGTGTATCCTTCAGGCAATAGGGGCATAGAAGCCCTGCTGATATTTTCTCTTTTTGCTCCATCTTTTGGCCAATGTAGCGGCAAAGTTAGCACTTATTTTGGGGAATATTCGTAACTTTGCCGCGGAATAACCCCGCTGATCTAACTACAAAAGGGTTGTCGGTATTGTAAGATGCTAAAAATCAAACGACTTTACAGGTTTATGCTGCGCAGTTTCCTGCCGCTGTTCATGATGACTTTCTTCATCTGCCTGTTTATCGTGCTGATGCAGTTCTTGTGGCGGTATATAGATGATCTGGTGGGCAAAGGGCTTTCCGTGGGAGTGATAGGGGAACTGTTCTTCTATGCCGCCCTCACTATGGTGCCTATGGCGTTGCCGCTCGCCATCCTTCTGGCGTCGCTCATGACGTTCGGCAATCTCGGCGAGCGTTTCGAGCTTACGGCGATAAAGGCTTCGGGTGTGTCGCTGCTGAAGGTGATGAAGCCGCTGATCATCTTTATCGGACTGGTGGCTATAGGAGCTTTCTTCTTCCAGAACAACGTTCTGCCTATAGCTCAGACAAAGATGTGGACCCTCCTTTACAGTGTGCGGCAGAAATCGCCGGAACTGGAAATTCCCGAGGGGGTGTTTTATGATCAGATTCCGGGATATAATTTCTATGTGGGTAAGAAGAATCCGCAGACCGGCGAACTCTATGACATAATGAT
>URZG01000157.1 GCA_900552325.1 uncultured Porphyromonadaceae bacterium
GAGCGAGCGCGGGTCGGGGGTTGCCATACCGCAGTCGGCGTGCGAATAGCGGTAGCGCGAACCGATGAGCAGGGCGCGGAACATGCCGTAGGCACCCTGGGCGCGGTAGTTGCGGAAACCGTCCTTGCGGGCCACGTTCATGTAGTAGTACTGCGCTTCGAGAGCCATGTTGCCGCGCATGAAGAGCAGCTCGGGGGTCATCTTGAAGAGGCCGCGTGCGTGGTCGATATTGGCCGTGAGGAGGTTGACCTTGGATACGCGGCTGGGGAAGTTGGAGGAGTAGTTGAAGGCGTTGTGGTCGCCGCCGGTAGGCGAGGAGTAGTTGAAGGAGCAGCCGATCTGGAAGGCATCGCCGTCGGAATGCATCGGGCGCCATACCAGGCGCGTCTGCACACCCCATGCCTGTTTGCCCATCTCGGTGGCGTTCTTCTTCATGGCATCGGCATCGGCGAACACGGTGGTTCCGGCAAAGAACTGCCCTTTGTCGTAGATATGCATCAGGGCCAGCAGACGCGGGTTGGCGTAGAAGAACTCGTTGGAGATCGGTTCCTCGTAGGAGGGCTTCATCGATGAGGAGGTCTCGGAGTTGAGGCCGAACTGCGGCACGAAGTAACCGCCGCGGATGAGGTTCGACTCGTTGATGTCGTATTCTATATAGGTATCCTTGAGGCCGACTTTGCCGTAGCCGAAACCTACGTCGACCTTGGCCTTCCATTTGCCGTAGCCGGCCTTGACGCCGATACGGAGGTCAGGGATCGCCACGCCGTCGACAAACTTCTTGTCGGATGTTCCTTCGATATCGTCGTTGCCGCCGAGATATACGGCGCCGTCCATAAGGATTCGGCCCGTGGGTTTGATTGTGAATTTAGGCTCGGAATCCTGAGCCATAGCCGAAGCGGCGCAAAGGAGAGCGACTGCCGGGGCAAGTATAATTTTCTTCATAGCAAAGCGATTTAAAAGAGGTAAGAATAGGGTTATGAAGGAGGTGTGTGGTAAATGTGAAGAGAATCAGGATGGATCAGTCAGTGGTGGTGGGAGTGGGGACGGGTGTGCCTTTGGCTACCTTGCCGGCTTTCTTGAGGTTGCGGAACTCGGCCTTGGCCTTCTCAAGCTGGGCCTGGAAGCCGGGGTCGGCATGGAGGCGCGCCACTGTCACGGCGCCGGTGATACGGCCTGCGTCCACGTCGCTCTGGAAGTGGTAACCGCAGATCACACGGCTCTCGCCCATCTCATAACCGCGTTTGAGGATCTCGTTCTGGCGTTCGGGATTGATTTCGGCAAGAACAAGAGCTGTAGCCCAGCCTATCGAGGTGTGGCCCGAAGGGTACGAGCCGTTTGTCGACAGTTCGGCCTGCTGCTCGGGATTGCAGGTATCCTCCTCGTAAAACGAGAAGGGGCGCTGGCGGTTGTAGTAGTTCTTGGCCTCGCGTGTGCCGAGGTCACCGGCATCCTCGCGCATACCCACCACAAGTTTGAGGATTTCGGGAGTCTCCTCGTTGATTTCCACGCCGAAAGCCTCCGAGAAAGCCTGTGGCACGCCGTTGCCTTCCACGTGAGCGTCCTTGAAGGCCTGCTCGCCGCGCGGGGTGTTGCGCATTGTCTTGCCCCAGTTGTAGCGGGCCTGGTCGTTGAGGAAGGTTATGGAGGCGGCGTCGGGTGGAGCGGGCAGAAGGAGGAAACTGTTGGGCACGTCACCCTCCTGGAGGAAGAACAGTTCAGGAGCGGTGCGGTGGTCCTTGATTTTTTTAGCGGGAGCGTTCTGAGCGAAAGCCGCCGAAGCGGAAAAAATCACAGCGAAAGCGCATACCGAAGAGCGCAGCAGGGAAATGGCGTACTTTTTCATAACAAACAGGTATAAGTTAGTTTTTCAGATATCAAGGCTTTTACCTCATTGAAAAATTCATGTTTCAAATTTATTAAATTAATGTTTTAAATTTATTAACGGACCATAGAGCAAATAGTTTCTGCGGAAGTATGTGTTATACAACACATAGCGTAACATACGAGTTGGAGTCGACTGCGGATGCAAACGTGATACAGTTATTGTTTGGCTCTGACTGAAACCGGATCCCACCTCAGGCGCCGACAAACAACCGGGGAGCGTGCCGCGATGCGGCACGCTCCCCGGTTGTTTGTCGGCGCTCCGGTCCCTGACCGGGAGCGGGTCAGACTTCAGTTCCGTCGATTGTCTGCCTGATATGGTCGAAAATATCGTCAATCGAACCGGATCCGGGTATCGGACGGTACTTACCCTCCTTGATATAGAAATCGCGAAGAGGGGTGGTCGATTCATGATATACTTTCAGACGGTTCTGTATCGTCTCGGGATTGTCGTCGGCACGACCCGTGGCCTGCCCGCGCTTGAGCATGCGCCCCATGAGTTCCTCCTCCGGCACCTCCAGCCCGATTACATGATGTATCTTCTGGCCGCGTTTTTCCAGGAAGCGGTTGAGCGCTTCGGCCTGTGGGATGGTGCGGGGGAAACCGTCGAGGATCACGCCGTCTTTGGCCTTAGGCTCGTTGTCGATGATCTCCTCGAGTATGCGTATCATCAGGGAGTCGGGGATGAGCTGTCCCTGATTGATGTAGGTTTTCGCAATCTGCCCTATGGGGGTCTTGCGGGCAATGTGGTCGCGGAGCACCTCACCGGTGGAGATGTGGTGCAGACCGTAGTGTTCGATGAGCTTTTCGCTCTGCGTGCCCTTTCCGCTGCCGGGGGCACCGAATATTACAACATTCATTATCTTATCGTTACAAACTCTGGGAGTCTCCATTCACGTGGAAAACTCCATAGTGCGTCCGGTGGCCGGAAGCAAGGATAGCGCCCGCTTCACAGGCAACCTCAGCAAATCTTTTTTACCTCAGAGGGGAACCCCGGGTCAGGACCAGTGTGGTTCCCCGCAATCAGAATATCAGTCGGCCTGCTCCTTGAGCACGTATATATCCTGGAGATTACGTGCCAGACCGTCGAGATCGAGACCGAAACCGATGATGAACTTCGGCGGAATGGAGAATCCCACATAATCGGGTTTCACGTCACAGCGCAGGGATTCGGGCTTGAAAAGGAGAGTTGCCACCTTCAGTTCGGCCGGTTCCTTGGCGCGCAGTTCGTCGAGAAGGCCGTGGATGGTTGTGCCGGTATCCACGATATCCTCCACCACGATCACAGTGCGCCCCTTGATATCGTCGGTGAGGCCCATCATCTGCTTCACGGAGCCTGTCGAGGAGGTTCCTTCATAGCTTTTGAGGCGTATGAAAGCTATTTCGGCATCGGTCTTTACCTCGCGGAAAAGATCGGAAGCGAAGGGGAAAGCGCCGTTGAGCACCACAAGAAACAGCGGTTTCTTTCCGGCAGTCTCCTCGGTGATGATTTTGCCAAGCTCCTTGATACGGGCGTCGATTTTGTCTCTTCTGATATAGGGCTCAAAAGTGAGTCCGTTGTATGTCACTTGTTCCATGTGCAAAAATAATTACGCAAAGTTAAGAAAATTTTACGTGGAGGTTCTACAATCAGGACTAAAAAAATTTCATGCACGCCAAAATTCACTTCTTTTATTCTTTTTTTAATTGATGTGCGCCTCGGGTATGGATGAATTTCGTATCTTTGTACGATTATTCCACAACACAGACCTCTCCGATAATACACTGAATCTTGAAACTATTCACCAACGAACAGATACGCGCCATCGACCGCTACACTATCGAGACCGAGGGGATCGCCCCCGCCGAGCTGATAGAACGTGTGGCCGAGGGCGTGACCGATGAGATTACCGCCCGCTGGCGCCCCTCGAAGCCCACGGTGGTGTTCGCCGGCCCCGGCAACAACGGCGCCGACGCCCTGGCCACGGCCCGGCTCCTGTGGGAAGAGGGATTCCATCCGGAGGTATATCTCTTCAACATCGGCGGCAACAAGCTCTCGGCCGACTGCGCCGCCGCCCGCGACCATCTGCTGGAGACGGCACCCGACATCGCCTTCCATGAAGTGCTCAACGCCTTCAAGCCGCCGGAGCTTTCGTCGAACTACCTGATTATCGACGGACTCTTCGGCTCCGGACTCCGCGAGGAGCTCCAGGGTGGGTTCAAGGCCTTGGTGCAATATATCAACGAGGAGAACGCCACGGTGGTCTCCATCGATCTCCCCTCCGGCATGTTCGGCGACTGGAATCCGCAGATGGTCAACCGCAACACCATCCACGCCACCCTCACGCTCGCCATCCAGTACCCGCGGCTCTGTTTCTTCATCCCCGAGGTGGCCGAACTCGTAGGGGAATGGAAGGTGCTCGACATCGGTCTGAGCGAGAAAGCCGCAGCCGCCACCCAGGCGGAGTTCTGCCTCGTGGAGAAGCGCGACGTCTACCGCCGGCTGCGCCACCGCAAGGAATTCGCCTCCAAGGCCGACTTCGGCACAGCCGTGCTCTATGCCGGCTCCTACGGGATGATGGGCGCGGCGGTCCTCGCCGCCAGGGGATGCCTCCGCGCCGGAGTTGGCAAGCTCACCGTCACCGCCCCCAAATGCGGGTACCAGATATTGCAGACAGCCGTACCCGAGGCACTTTACCGCCACAACCGCGGGGAACTCAACATAGTGGAGATACACCCCGACCGCGACTTCTCGGCATTCGCCGCCGGCCCCGGCATCGGCACAAACGAAATGACCGTCAAGGCCCTCGAGGACTTCCTGGCATCCATCAACAAACCCGTGGTGCTCGACGCCGACGCGCTCAACTGCATCGCCCTCAAGCCCACGATACTCAACACCGTGCCCGTTCTCTCCATCCTCACTCCCCATGCCGGGGAATTCGACCGTCTCTTCGGCCCCCAGCCCACCCCCGAGGCCAGACTGCGAAAGGCTATCGAGATGGCGAAATTCTACAATATCCTCATCATCCTCAAAGGACGTTACACCGCCGTGGTCCGTCCCGACGGCAAAGTATATTTCAATTCTTCCGGTTGCCCGGCGATGGCCACCGCCGGCTCCGGCGACGTGCTCACCGGGGTGCTCCTGGCGATGCTCGCACAGGGCTACCCCGCCGAGATCGCCTCGATAATCGCGGTCTATATCCACGGCATGGCCGGGGAAATGGCCGCCGCCGAGCAGGGAGAATACGGTGTGACCGCCTCTGAC
Source organism: uncultured Porphyromonadaceae bacterium (assembly GCA_900552325.1). Lineage (GTDB taxonomy): Bacteria > Bacteroidota > Bacteroidia > Bacteroidales > Muribaculaceae > UBA7173. Next base: position 5,126 of record URZG01000157.1, read on the forward strand.
ATTGCCGACAACATCGGCAAGGCCATAAAGGAAGTGATGACAAAGAGCCCGTTCTAAAAGACTCATGCACATGACTATACGCAACATTCTGATAGCCGCGGCGGCTCTTCTGGGCTGCTCGGCCGGAGCACAGACAACACAGCGGCTCACGGCTACCAAGGCCAACGACTACGCGCTGGTCTATACGCTCCCACGCACCACCCTCGCCATCACTCTCGAAGGAGAGATTACGGTGAAGGAACCGGGCGAGTTTTACAAATACGCTAAAAAATACCTCAACGCCTCAGCACCGATAGCCACGGAGACCCGCACTGCCGTGCTTAAATCGGCAGTGATCACCCCCGTGGGAGTGCCTGATCCCGAGCAGCGCTATGCCGTGCAGTTCAAGAGCGGCACCGCACCCTACATCTATCTCACCCCCGAGGGGTTGCCGCTCGCTTTCAACACCGACAGGCTCCCCGCCGCCGCCTCACCTGAACTTCCCGTGGCACGCGAGGC
>URZG01000158.1 GCA_900552325.1 uncultured Porphyromonadaceae bacterium
TGAGCGTCAGACAAAACGGGAGTTAAAATGAAAACGGTTTCGTAGTGGTTCATTTCTAAACTATTGTGTATAAATGAGTTGTTAGACGCGAATGGCACGCAGGCGCACATTCACGGCTGCAAAGATACTCATTTTCGGTGAATTACCAAAACTTTATTTCCCTATTTTCCAAACATTTTCGCCATAAAGCCACCGCAGATGACGCTCGGGCATACACCGGACCGCCGGGCTAACCCGTTTTCACAGGGCTGCCCGGCGGCGAATTCATTAATAATACATAATGTGAGGGTGTCAGTTGGCGATGAAAGCCCCCAAGGCCGGCGGCAATGCCGGCGAGCAACTGTAGGCGCGGGCGAACTGGCGGATAAACAGCACCGTTGAGCGGCACGGCCTGTTTGACCGGCTTTCGTGTTCATGCCGGCGGGTGGAGCGAGAGGGCTTGTTCATGGCTGACGGAGATGGAGTAAAATCATTTTTCATAGGCACGCTATGGTTAATGGGAAAATTCGAGAGGTTCCTGATACGGAACCGCTTCTGTCAAAGAGTCAGTGATATAACGCTCCTGCAGGGCGTTTTATTGTGAAAATAAAGTAAAAATTTGTGTAAAACACCCGTGCGGCTGTTCACAACGCTTCACCGGCGGGAATATTGCACGCCCTAAGGTGAAAAAGCATTAAAATTATTCAAAACTATTGTTAGTGACGAAACTTTTCAGTAATTTTGCGTCTGAAAAACAACGGCACACAGTCTGCCGTGTAAATAACGCAATAAACCACGGATTCTTTAACCCCATCAAAACCCATTTCAACGCCTATAGCCCACCTCTACTTAATCAATTAAACCGACGAAAATGCAGAACATCAACCGGCAGACCGACGAACAGCTGGTCACCGCTTATGCTAATGGCGACAACGAGTCTTTCGACATACTGCTACGCAGATACGAGGACCGTATTTTCACTTATATCATTAACATTGTAAAAAACAAGGATGTGGCCGACGATGTATTCCAGGAAACTTTCGTCAAGGCCATAGCCACCATACGCCAGGGCCGATACACCGACAACGGCAAATTCTCGGCTTGGCTCATGCGCATCGCCCACAATCTCATCATAGACTTCTACCGTCAGGAAAAGAGCGAGAACACCGTATCCGCCGACCAGGAGGAATGTAACGTTCTCAACCGCCGCGACCTCTCCGAGGAGAACATAGAGGATCTGCTGGTGACCTCGCAGATACACACCGACGTGCGCAGAATCATGGAGGCACTCCCCGCATCTCAGCGCGAGGTGATCGACATGCGATTCTACCGCAACATGTCGTTCAAAGAGATAGCCGAAGCCACCGGAGTGAGTATCAACACCGCGCTCGGACGCATGCGCTACGCCATAATCAACATGCGACGCATCGCCAGCGAGAAAAACATAGTGCTTACCCGCTGATTTCCAGCGGCACACATACCCCCTGAAGGCAGGGTGACCGTCAGCGGCCACCCTGCTCTCGTTTCCACCCAATATGTTACAAAACATATATGCAAAGTAATTAACAAATATTAACCACATTATACACTTTATTTTCACCATTTATCATCATATTTGCATTTAAAACGCTAACAGCATGTACAAATTGTAATCATAAAAATACCAACCAACCATCTATGAAGAGACTGTACACTCTCGCCTCAGCATTGACATTCGGCGCCACGGCCCTGATGGCACAGACCATGATCGTGGTCGACAAAAGCGACAATCAGTACCGCTTCGGGGTCGACCGCATCGCCCAGATTACTTTCGAGGAAGCGGTGGATCCCGCAGTGGAAGTAAAGCCTACTTATATCAGCTCCTACGGCGACGGCAAAGTAAACTTCGTATTTCAGGACGCTAACGGCGGCACCATGATCGACCTCGATTTCTACGGCACAACCGAAGCCACTTATCTTGAGGCCGGCACCTACAACGTCAACCCCTCAAACGAACCCTTCACCATCGATCCCTCATGCTCCAAATTCTACCCTACAGGACCGGAAGGCGGCAATGAAGCCATCGCCTCAGGCAAAATGACAGTGGAGGACAACGAGGGCGTCTACACCTTCAATATAGAACTGACAACCGCTGCGGGCACCGAAGTCAAGGCTCACTACGAAGGCACTCTTGACTCCTATACCAGCCACCCGGTAGAGACCGTGCGTAACGTGACGATGACAGATTGCCAATATAGCAGCAAAAACGAAATGGAAGCCGGAGAGTATTATCTCAAGCTCAACGATGCCAACCCGAAATACGAGATGAGACTTGACCTTTTCGCCGACCCGTCATCTACAGCACTGCCCGCATCCACCACCTACACTCTCACCCACTCCACCGACCATGCTATCGGCACGATGTCCTATCAGGGCTCCTCAATCGATATCTTCGACACCGATATTCCCAGCGAAGACCGAGGCAACGTGCGCTTCTCCGAGGCCACCCTCGAGGTTACAGAACACAACGGAATCTACACCCTCGTGCTCAATGCAACGCTCATGAACGGATACAAGTATCATATCACCTACATGGGCGAAATCCATTAAAACGTCCCATCCAATTTCTTATTCCAGAACCACTCATGAAAAAATTCATATTAGCGGCCGCCCTGGCACTGACCTCCGTGGCCATGTTCGCCGAGAGCTTCGCCCACTCTCTGATTGTCAACAAGAAATCGGGCGAGACCGTAGAATATAAGTTCGAGGCAGACCCGCAGGTAACCTTCGATGCCGGCGACATGGTGATCGCCACCGGCGAGCAGCAGGTGCGCCACGCCATCGCCGACCTTGAAAAACTAACCTTCAGCAAGGTTGTAGGCCTCGACAAGGTTGAAGCCAACAACTCCGACATCCGTGTGGCCGTAACCTCTTCTTATGTGTCCGTAGAAGGCATAGCTCCCGGCATGGTGCTCTCCATCTACTCCCTCGACGGCCGCAGCCTGACTTCCGCCCCCGCCGACGCACAAGGCTCTGTGCAGGTAGGCATCGACCAGCTCGCCCCCGGTATCTACGTGGCAGCATCCGAAGCTCACTCCTTTAAATTCGTCAAGAAATGAAAAAGTCAATGATACTCGGCGCCGCCCTCATGACAGTACTCGCGGCCGGCGCGCAGAAATACAATATGGTGGTTGAGACCACCGACGGCCAGAAAACCGTCATCCCCGTGGACAATATCGCTTCCATGAAGATGACTCCGCAGCCCGACTACATCGAAGCCGACCACCTCGTCTACGCCCTCTACACCAAGGATATATCCTCCTCGGAAAGAGCGACATACCGCCTTGATTTCGCCAACGCCCCAGCCGATCAGAACGGCAACCCCATCAGCAAAGGCGATCTGGTGGTAAGTCTGGAGTTCACCGCCCCGCAATCGGCTGACATGTACAACGCCGTACTCCCCGCAGGCAATTACGCCGTCGGCAACGGCTCACAGAATTTCACTTTCAACGGCCTGCGCTCAGACGTAGCAATCCGCATAGCCGACGGCGACAGCGAGGATGCCATCTCCTATGAGGTGATTTCAGGAGGATATGTGGATGTAGGCATCGTTGACGGCGAATACGACATCCGCGCCGAACTCGTCACACTCTCAGGCTTGGAGATAAAGGCCTCGTTCATCGGGCCGGTACACTTCACCAGCAATCCGGCCAACTCCGACACCTTCACCGATGATGTGAATGTGAATTTCGAAGGAGCACAGGGTCGTTATTATGCCAACTGGTACTATCATTTCGCCGACGACATGATGTTCCAGCTCTATACCGGAACGTTCCAGGACAATCAACAGGTCGAGGGATACTGGCTCAATATAGAGCTTAACCTTCCGAAAGCCTCCGACCCCCGTCCCTCAGCACTCCCTGAACCTGGAATTGCCGATGGTGTCTACACAGTCGACACACGCGAAAATGCCGGCTCGTTCTACTACACATACCACCCATACTCGTTCATATCCGGGAAAGTAGTGGATGTCTTAGGCGAAAGCGCCCACATCGGCACCATCCTTACCCACAAGGACAAGGACGGCAAAACACGCATGGCCCATATCAACGGAGGCACGCTTACAGTCTCGGAAAACGGCACACGCTTTGACATTGACTTCACCACTACCGAAGGTGTAAAGGTGACCGGCTCTTATTCGGGAGCTCCTGTAGTAAAGAACTTCTGCGACAACTACGACAATCAGCCCGAGCGCCCATTCTCCACCATCAGCGCCGACTACCAGATGCACTTCGCCGACAATGCCATAGCGCTCGCCTATGACGAGGGTGACAATTTCCTCATCCAGGGTAAAAAATCACTCTATCTGATGGTTTCCGATCCCAACAACAAGAAAGGCGATTTCATCAACTTCGATCTCATTGCCGATGAAAACGGCCTCGTTGACGGCACCTACACCATCAACGACCAGTTCGAACCTTTCGGCGTTCTCAAAGGCCGCTGCAACTACGGCGGCCAGCCAATCTATGCATGGTTCGGCAACCTCGAGGACAAGGATCCCGACGGCTACAACAACATCATGGCCCCCCTCGCCGGCGGCACATTCACTGTTGCCACCGACGCCCAGGGAGTGTCGACCATCACCTTCAACCTCACCGATGACAAGGATAACGCCATCACCGGCTCCTGGTCCGGCAAGATAGTCCGCGTATCCGACGAGGATATAGAGACACCACAGTCTCTCCGCGCCCTCCGCATGAAGTAATTCACCCCATACGACCATAAACGTTCAGCGCCGTGCCGGAATTCCGGCACGGCGCTGAGTATTATATTGATTTTCGATTCTCTATTTGTTGCAGTTGCGGTCGTGACAGATCACGGCCCTACAATGGGGCATAGGGATCATTCAACGGGTTTCAATCCCAGTTCCGACAAGGCGAAATCAAGCATGAAGGCGCGGGCCGGAGCGTGGTCGTTGGGTATCTCGCCGTCGAGGATGGCGTTCTTGATCCGCTCCTTTATTATTCCCACCTCATGGCACTCCCCGATACCGAAAGTGGCCATAATCTCCGTGCCGTTTACCGGGGGCTGGAAATTGCGGATGCGGTCGCGTTCCTCCAGTTCGACCATCTTCTGCTTCACGAGCTCGAAGTTGGCGCGGAAGCGCTCCACTTTCTCCCGGTTCTTCGAGGTGATGTCGGCGCCGCAGAGGATCATCAGGTCATCCACATCGTCGCCGGCCTCAAAAAGCATACGCCGCACCGCCGAGTCGGTTACCTCCTCCTCCACCAGAGCGATAGGACGCATGTGCAGCTCCACAAGTTTCTGCACATACTTCATGTGTTCGTTCATCGGGAACTTCATGCGGCGGAAAATGCGTGGCACCATCTTCGCGCCCGTGGCATTGTGGCCGTGGAAAGTCCATCCGAGCTGCTTGTCGAAACGCTTCGATACCGGCTTCCCTATATCATGGAAAAGCGCCGCCCAGCGGAGCCATACGTTGTCGGAGACGGCGCTGACGTTGTCAACCACCGAAAGTGTATGATAGAAATTATCCTTGTGTCCGATACCGTTGACAATCTCCACCCCCTTCATCGCGGCAAGTTCGGGGAAAATGAGTTTCAGCAGTCCCGACTTCAGCAGCAGCTCCCACCCGATGGAGGG
>URZG01000159.1 GCA_900552325.1 uncultured Porphyromonadaceae bacterium
CGCACGCGCAAATCACCAACCTGCGGGCCGACATCCGTTGTCCCGGGCTGAAAAACGACGATTTCACCGTGGAGGTCAAACGTCTGGCGCTTGACGCCGCACCCGGCTTCCAGCTAAAAAACCTCCAGGGGTTCTTCCACATCGACAACCGGAATCTCGACATACGAGGCCTCGCCATAGAGTTGCCCAACAGTAATATCGCCCTGGAGGATATCCATCTGCCCCTTACAGGAATAAAGGATATAGCCCGCGCCATGGCACGGGGGTCGCTCCGGGTTGTCATGAAGCCCGGCAGCTCGTTGTATCTCCCGGATCTGTCGCCATTCCTGCCGATACTTGGCGCACTGCCGTTCCATACCACTTTCAATACCTTCAACGCCGAAGGCAACACTTCGGACGCACATCTGCGTCTTGACCTTGATCTGGGCGGTGCGGCACGCCTGTCGGTCAACGCCCGTGGCAACGACCTCGATTCGGATGACCGACGCCTCACACTCAGTGACTTCGCGCTGGCTGCCGACGGCAACCGCGTGGCCGATCTGATGGAAGGTCACGGCTACCGGATCCCCCCTGCTGTTCCTCTTTGGCTCCGGCGTGCCGGAAGCCTGCGAATCGAAGCCGACGCCTCCCTTGGCCACAACACCATCGACGCGTCGGCTCATGTTGTCACCACCCCCGGATCGGTCGACCTCACTGCCCGGGCTGAAATCTCACCACGCGGAATGATCGAGGGGGAGGCCTCGGTCAGCACCGCGGAGCCTCTTCATCTCGACCTCCTCACCGGCAATGACCTTTTCGGCGAAGCCGACGGCGCCGTAAACGCCACCTTCTCGGGGCCATACAGAAACCTGCGCCAGCTCTCGGGAACAGTAGAGGCCGAAGTGACGAGAATGGATTTCAGAGGGGTCTCCTACACCGATCTTGCGGCCAACGCAGAATTCGCGCCCGGTTCGGTAAGCGGCTCCGTTGAGATCGACAACACCGCCGTCGGCGCCGACCTCGCTGGAGAGTTCACCCGCACGCCGGGGCACAATGTGATCGCCGTAGACGGCCATGTGCGCTGCCCCGACTTCGGTATATTCCTCCCTGCCATCAGCGGCAACGGCGTGGAATCGGATCTCGCCGTGGATCTTGCTGGAAGCGACTATAATACGATGGAGGGATCCGCGAGACTTACCGGCACGAAAATCCATCTACGCGGAGGAAAGACCCTCCCCGTCGACAACCTCACACTGGTCTCGGCACTCCGCGACGACGGCCTCTTGCGCGTGGACCTCACCTCAGATTACCTCAGCGGATTCATCCTCGGCGAGTTCGACTTCCGCAACATCGCCCGCGAGGCCAAGACCCTCGTAGCCACGGCATATCCCGCAATCCTCCCCTATCCCGCCGTTCAGGAGCCGGGCGTGAGCGATTTCATCTACGACTTCACCATCCAGCCCACCGAAGAGCTCGCCTCCATTTTCTCCCTCCCCGTTTCGATAGTCTACCCCGCCACACTGCGCGGATCCTTCAACGGGCGCGATCTGAGCGCCGCTCTACATCTCTCCGTGCCCTATCTGCGTCAGGGCTCCAAACTTATAGAGAACACCGCCCTCAATCTGAATGTATCCGAGGGTGCGGCAGCCTCGAAGCTCGACTTCACCACACAGGCACCCACAAAAAACGGCCCCATGACCTTCCAGCTGCTTTGTGAGGGAGCGGAAAACCGGCTCACATCGCAGATAGACTGGAGCATCGAACGGGCACGCGCCTACGAAGGCACCGTGCGGGCCGCCACCACATTCAGCCGCCCCGTAGGTAGCTCGGGGCCCGAAGCGCGGATAGATCTCCTGCCCGGGGAGCTGACTTTCAACGACTCCACATGGACCATCAATCCGGCCATAATCACTGTTGCCGGAAAGGAGGTGGGTATCAGCGGTATAAACGTGCACCACGGGCGCCAGTTCGTAAAAATCGACGGCGCCGTGTCGCCCGACCCCGACAAAAGGCTCACCCTCGGTCTGTCCGACTTCTCGCTCGACTACCTCTTCGAATCGCTCGGCATAGACAAAGTGATGCTCGGAGGGGATGCTTCCGGCACCTTCTATGCCTCGCGTCTCTACACCTCCTCCCCCTCGCTGGAGACCGCGGCCCAAGGGCTGCGCGTCAAGGACATCAGCTATAACAAGACCGTGATGGGCGATGCCGTGGTGCACTCGGCATGGGACGGCGACCGACGCGCCATCACCCTCGACGCCGACATCGACCGGCTCGGACACCGCGCCACCGTGCAGGGTGCGATATTCCCGCTGAACGATTCCCTCGACATCACTTTCAACGCCGACCACACCCCTGTGGGATTCATGGCGCCCTACATGGAGGCTTTCGCCTCCGACATCTCCGGATATGCCTCGGGGCGCGCGCGTCTCTGGGGTAATTTCAAGTATATCGACCTCGAGGGGGACGTCTACGCCGATTCCCTGCGTCTGAAAGTGAATTTCACCAACACCTATTACACCGCCTCCGACTCGGTGCATTTCTCTCCCGGACTCATAGACCTCAACGGCATCACAATACGCGACGCCGAGGGGCACACCGCCAGTCTCAACGGCTGGGTTCGCCACAAATTCTTCAAAGAGCCGCGTTTCGACTTCGCGCTGACCAACGCCCGCAACTTCCTGTGCTACAACGAGACGCCGCGCGAGAATCCGATCTGGTACGGGAAGGTCTACGGCAACGGTTCGGCCTTTGTCAGCGGCGAACCGGGGGTGGTGAACATCAACGTCGACATAGCCACCGCTCCCCGCTCCACCTTCACTTTCGTACTCTCCGACCAGGAGGTCGCCGAACAATACTCCTTCCTGACCTTCCGCGACAAGAACCACTTATCGGCCGAACTGACCGATACCCTTACACTGCGCCACGACACCTCCATGGATATTGTGAACCGCCTGCGCGCTATGGCCGCGGCTCACGGCGAGGAGGACACCCCTTCCGAATACAACATCACCATCCAGACCCGCGTGACACCCGAGGCCGAGATTGTGCTGGTGATGGACCCCGTGGGGGGCGACCGCATCCGTGCCTACGGTTCAGGCTCGCTGCGCCTCGATTACGGCTCGGCCAACAACGACCTGAAGATGTACGGCACCTACACCCTCGACCGAGGCCGGTATAATTTTACACTCCAGGATATCATTTTAAAAGACTTCACCATAAAGCCCGGCAGCGAGATCTCATTCCGGGGCGACCCGTACGCCGCGCAGCTCGACATCAAGGCCGCCTACTCGCTCAACGCCAACCTCTCCGACCTCGATGAATCGTTCCTCCACGACAAGGACCTCAACCGCACATCGGTGCCCGTCAACGCTATAATGAACGTCAGCGGCGACATGCGGCAGCCCGAAATCAGCTTCGACCTCGAGTTCCCCACACTCAACGCCGACGTCTACCGCAAAGTGCGATCCATCGTATCCACCGACGACATGATGAACCGCCAGATCATCTACCTGCTGGCACTCAACCGCTTCTACACCCCGGAATATATGGCATCGGCCACACGCGGCAATGAGCTGGTGTCGGTGGCATCCTCCACAATCTCGTCGCAGCTGCAGAACATACTCGGCTCCATATCCAACAACTGGAGCGTCGCGCCATCATTCCGTTCCGACCGCGGCGACTTCTCCGACGTGGAGGTGGATCTCGCCCTCTCCTCGCGGCTGCTCAACAACCGCCTCCTCTTCAACGGCAACTTCGGCTACCGCGACAAATCAATGAACGCAAACCAGTTCGTCGGCGACTTCGACCTCGAATATCTCCTCAACCGCCAGGGCACCCTCCGCCTCAAAGCCTACAACCGCTACAACGACCAGAACTACTATCTGCGCCAGGCACTCACCACCCAGGGCGTAGGTGTGGCCATCCGCAAGGACTTCGACTCGCTGACCTCCTTCCTGCGGCCGGTGTTCCGCTTCTTCCGCAAAAAGGAAAAATCCGACACAACCGCGGCTCCTGTCCCCTCTACGGACGCGGCCAACCAGCCTGACGACGCCGGCAGCCCGTCCACCGATACGGGCAGCGACGACAACCTGCTGCGATTCCGCGACAAGGATGAAAAAAATACCCGCTCGCGGCACTAATACCCCCGCAAGTACGAAAAAAATGCGTACCTTTGCACAAAACATTTGTCATCATGAAAAAGCTTGAACGTCTCTTAGCTGAAAAGCTCCTGAAAATAAGCGCTATACAGCTGCAGCCCGACATGCCTTTCACATGGGCTTCGGGATGGAACTCACCTATCTACACCGATAACCGCAAGACACTCTCCTACCCCGAGGTGCGCACTTTCATCAAGACGGAACTCTGCCGCCTGATCATGGAGAACTTCCCCGAGGCCGATGCTGTGGCCGGTGTGGCTACCGGTGCCATCGCGCAGGGCGCACTCGTGGCCGACCAGATGGGTCTCCCCTACGTGTACGTACGCTCCACCCCCAAGGATCACGGTCTGGAGAACCTCATCGAGGGCACACTCAAGCCGGGCCAGAAAGTTATCGTCATCGAGGACCTGATCTCCACAGGTAAAAGCTCGCTCAAAGCAGCCGAAGCCATCCGTCTGTCGGGTGCCGAGGTTGTGGGCATGGTGGCGATGTTCACCTATGGTTTCCCCGTGGCTGAAAAAGCTTTCGCCGAGGCCGGAATCAAGCTGATGACCCTCTCCAACTACGAGGCAATGCTCGACGTTGCCCTCGAGACCGGCTTCATCTGCGACAAGGATATCAAGACCCTCCAGCAGTGGCGCGAGGATCCCGGCAACTGGACTCCGGCCAACCGCGACATCGAATAACCACGTCATGGCAGTATATAAATCCAAACCTGTCACCGTAGGGCGGTCCGCCTCGGAAATGTACGAACGCCTGAGCGACCTCTCCCGTCTGCAGGGATCGCTGGAACAGCTTCCCGAGGAGCAGCGCGAGAAAATCGGCAACGTGCAGTTCTCGGCCGACTCCATACGCATACAGACACCCCAGGTAGGCGAGATAGCCTTCAAAATCATCGAGAAAGTCGAACCGGAGAAGGTGGTGTTCGGCACCGAATCCTCCCCCGTTCCTCTGACAATGACCCTTGTGGTATCCCCCGTCACCGACTCATCCTCGACCGTAGGCGCCGAAATCAGCGTGGAGATTCCCGCCATGCTCCGCCCCCTGGTAGGCCCGCAGCTGCAGAAAGCCGCCGACCAGCTCGGTTCGCTAATAGGCACGCTCAACGCCTGATCCGGGGAGCCTGTCACAGACGTTCCAACCAGTTATATATAATTTTTTGACGTGGAGGTCGTAACATATTTGCCGGATCGCGGTAATTATGTTGCGACCTCCCCGCATTTTCTCTCCCGGTTTTTTATCATGATATACAAGATATTGTCTGCCGCGCTACTTCTCATCCCAATAGCCGGCGCGCTGACCGGGTGCAAGGATCTCGACAATGACCGTATCCCCCCGGCACCTGTCTATATCCCGTTTCAGAGCGAGGATCTATGGCGCCTGTACGGCACACCGGCCTCACCCACGTTCCGTTACTTCATAAAATCGGAGCG
>URZG01000160.1 GCA_900552325.1 uncultured Porphyromonadaceae bacterium
TTCGGCTGGTGTTGCCAGTACGCTGTAATTATGCTGGTATTCTTCTGAAAACTGATTGGCCCTGTTACGGATATAGCTGACGATCTTCAGGCCTAACTCCTGTGAAGCCGCATTTTCGCCGTGGTGTTTGCCGGTGAGGGCGACCAGGCATTCTGCCAGACCGATAAAACCGATCCCCAATGTACCCTGATTGATAACGGGTGCGATCGTGTCGTTCGGTTTCAATTTCTCGCTACCCAGCCAAAGAGATGACATCAGCAACGGGAACTGTTTCACCAGCGCGGTGCGCTGGAAGTCATAGCGGTCGCATAACTGGCGTGCGGTAATCTCCAGAAGGTTGTCGAGTCGGCGGAAGAATGTGTCGATGCGTTCGTCCTGATCCTTGATGTGCATACATTCGATACCGAGGCGCACTATGTTGATCGTGGAGAAAGAGAGATTGCCGCGACCTACCGAGGTCTTCATGCCGTAACGGTTTTCAAATACACGGGTGCGGCATCCCATTGTCGCCACTTCGTAAAGGTAGCGCTGAGGGTCATCTTCACGCCAAAGTTCATGCTGGTTGAAGGTCGCGTCGAGATTCACGAAATTGGGGAAGAAACGCCGGGCCGTCACTTTGCATGCCAGTTCGTAAAGGTCATAGTTGCGGTCGCCGGGATTGAAGTTCACCCCTTTCTTTTTCTTCCAGATCTGGATAGGGAAGATGGCGGTGGCGCCGTTGCCCACACCTTCGTATGTGGAGTGCAGCAATTCGCGGATAACGCAGCGGCCTTCAGCCGAAGTGTCTGTGCCGTAGTTGATCGAAGAGAACACAACCTGGTTGCCGCCACGCGAGTGTATGGTGTTCATGTTGTGTATGAAGGCTTCCATTGACTGGTGCACGCGGCTCACGGTATTGTTGATCGTGTGCTGAAGTATGCGGTCTTTGCCTTCAAGACCTTCAAGAGGCTTCTTTATGAAATCTTCGATCTCAACATTGAAAAGAGAAGAATAGTCCTCTCCGGTAAGCTGAGAAATCTGTTTGAGTTCCTCGATAAACGAATAACGCACGAAAGGCGCGAGATAAAAGTCGAACGCCGGTATGGCCTGACCGCCATGCATCTCGTTCTGGCAGGTCTCCAGGGATATACAGGCTATTACGGAGGCGGTTTCGATTCGGCGTGCCGGGCGCGACTCTCCATGTCCGGCCACGAAGCCGTTCTCGAGAATGTGATTCAGCGGATGCTGCACGCATGTGAGCGATTTGGTCGGGTAATAATCTTTGTCGTGGATATGCAGGTATCCGCCTTTGACAGCCTCACGCGCCTCGTCGGAGAGCAGATAGTCATCTACGAACGGTTTAGTGGTTTCTGAGGCGAATTTCATCATCATTCCCGCCGGAGAATCGGTGTTCATATTGGCGTTCTCGCGGGTGATGTCGTTATTTTTGGCCTCTATGATCTCAAGGAACATATCGCGTGTTTTGGCGCGTCGCGCAATAGAGCGCTTGTCGCGGTAGGCGATATATTTTTTAGCCACTTCCTTACGAGGTGATTTCATCAGTTCCAATTCTACCCGGTCCTGAATTTCTTCGACGGTCATTTGTTCACGGCCGGAGACACCTATGCGATCAGATATTTTCTGAATCAACGCTTCGTCTTCCCCCAGGGGCGTCTGGAGCATAGCCTTGCGTATAGCTGCCTTGATCTTTTCTTCATTGTAGCCTACGATCCGGCCGTCGCGTTTGAGTACAGTCTGTATCATCTCGATTAAAGTGTTGGTGGATAAACTGATGGAGCTGAATCGCTCATAAAAACAGCGCTCTCATGAGCGAAAGCAACGGCAAAGTTAAGATAAAAAAATCAAACAGACAAGAATTGCAGTAGAAATATATAAATATCGTTTTTGGAAACTTTCAAAACAAATACATATCATTAACCAACTGAATATCAATGTATATTACTTTTAAAATGGAAAACTTTCAAAAATAGTACATTCTAAAAATATCCTGAGTTGTCTAATTTCAATAGCCGAGAACTCTTCTGAAATAGTTGAGATCCTCCTTTTTGAAATTGATTCTATCCCATGGTAAAGACTCATTTCTATCGGTCAGATAAACCGGTTCGGGAGCTACGTATGCCGACGATACAAGCGACCATCTGTCGTTTCTCAAAGGGGAATCGATACCAGCAACATCCATAATGGTCATGCATAGTGATTTCTGCGGGGATACGATACGGTTCCGGTTTTCTTTCAGATTATCTGTATATTCCGGAGAGTCCACCCTGCATTTTGAGGAAAGCCAGCAAATCACGGGCACGTGGATCTGCATGGCTGTGGGGGTGGGGGAGGCATGCAGAAACCGTTTGCGGTTGTCATCGAAAATATCCTCTCCGTGATCTGTGGAATAGATTACCGCCGCACGACATCCGACGTTCTCCGCGGCGTCAATGATCTGCGAAAGGATGTAATCGGTATAAAGTATAGTGTTATCGTAGGCGTTGATCAGTCGCGAGCGGTTTATCGCGCTGGCCTCAGCACAATGGTCGGGCTTGAAGCGGGCGAACGATTGGGGATACCTGTCGTAATATTTAAAGTGCGAGCCATAGGTGTGCAGTACTATAAACTCTTTGGTCGCCGCTTTGTCTATCTCATTTCTTAGCAACGGAAGCAATGCACCGTCGTATGCTGCCGAGAGGTTGCCCCCCGGCACATAGACGATAGTATCGGCCTCGGCGGCGAAAAACTGAGTATATGAGCGGTTCGGTGTCTGCACAGAAAAAAAAGCGGTGCGGTAACCGGCTTCCTTGAATGCCGTTACGATGCTTTTATAGGTATATATGGAATCGAAATTCTCGGCTGTAGCCGCGCTAAGCAACATGGGCACGCTTTTGTGGGTGGTGTTTGATTCCGAGAAACTACGTGGAAAATAAGTCAGTCCCTCGGTGGCGGCGAGACGGGGATTGGTACGCCGAGGGTAGCCACCCAACTGCCACTCGTAGGCACGGCCGGTCTCTCCGATAACGAGGATATACAGTTCTCTTTCGGCGGAATCCCTTTTAGAAACGGCTTTGTAAGTGAAGTCGCGGGACGTTTCAGGGTAATCACGCATCTGCCCGGTGCGGTTTACCGCCTCCACCAGATTGTCGATGACATTCGCCGGGAACACACTTCTGATAATATTGAATCCGGGCACGGTAAGGAATGAGACACATCCGCTGCTTATGCCGATTCCCAACCATACCACGCCACATATCATGAATCTTTTTGCTGCCGGGGACGACAGTCTGAGTCTGCGTTTCCAGGCATAGCCTCCCCATACCAAGGCCGATACGTACAACACCACTACCGCCACAAGCGCCATTATAAGGTTAAACAAGAGTTCGGTAGCTTCCGAAAAGCTGGTCGTGAACACATTGAGAAACATATCCACGGCAATAATCCCTTCTCCATACAGATAGAGAAGCACCAGCTGGAAGGCCGCGAAAAACATAAACGGAAACAGGATGAAAGCGGATGAACCTACTTTCTTAATCAATGCGAATATAATGGAATATACTCCCAGCGGCAGAAAAAACGATGTAAGGGCCACGATAAAAGGCTGGTTTTCCGTAAAACAAAGCGCTGTTGCGGGAACCATAAGTCCTGTTATAACCCAAATAGCGAGTGCCGAGGGGGTATCTAAAATTCTTTTGACCGAGGAGAATATCTTATTAACTGAATATTTCATATTTTTTCAGAACGCTTCATTTAGGCCAATCGAGAATGCCATGGAATTTCTTCCGAACCCGATATCAGCCCTGACATTGACGTCTTTCTTAAACTCCCACCTATACCCGATACCGAATGACGGGAGAAGTTTTTTTGCCGTTATTTCGTTGAATTTGTGAAAAACAGTGCCCAGACCGCCCCATACCACGATACCGTTGCGACGCCATATATGCTGCCTCAGTTCCACGACAACATCAAGCTCGCCGCGGTCGCGATAACGACCCTCGTAATATCCGCGGATGCCGGCCGAAGCGTCAACTGCCGAAAGCATGCTCCACGGAGTGTGACGAGTGGCGCCGCATCCATGAAACTGGAAAGCCATGATACCTGATTTCCAGAATCGATGATACCACCCGAAAGTCAGCTCAGTAATAGAGAAGCCCTTTTTGTTACCCATAAAAGACGGGAAAAAGCGCTGGTGAAACCGGAGATTATACCCTTGCGATGCGTTTGTAGCTATATCGCGGGTATCGAAAGACAGTATCATTCCGATTCCGTAGGCCAGCTGTTCAAGCGACTGACCTCTCCATACAGCTGTTGACGACGCTTTGATCCCTTTGGAATAGTCGAAATATATCGACGGGCCGAGGAATATATCATGAGGAAGATGCCATAGACATTCAGCGGATACAAGAGACTGTAACAGGGTGTAGTCGGTTTCATTGTTCTTATCTGCACCCATCTCATAGCCCACTCCCCAGAATTTCGACGGGAAATGGCAGAAATTGGCATGGTAGTTTATGCGCACTTTGTCATTCGGGAAAGAATGATGGCCACGCGTACCTATATTATAGAACCCCGTTATCGAACCCTCCGCAAATACGTCAAGTTCCGACAAAGGAGTGGTGGCTTTTGGCCCTGTACGATAGACGCCTGCCGCTATTACCGCCAATTCAACACTTGTGGCGGAAGAGTAGCTCGGTCCTCCGAGAAAAGAGATGTCAAACTCGCCTTTGTCGGGTTCAACATTGGAGTCGCTGAAATAATCTATTACTCTTTGAATCACATTCCGCCCTGTGGAAGTGTCCTCAACAACAGTGTCAATTACCGAAGAGGATATACTGTCATAGCTGAAATCTATTCCGGGAACAAGAATGTCGGGTCTGGGGTGTGTCGTATCGGAGGAGATACTGTCGGGTTGTATAACCTTTACGGTTTCACTCCGGGCCGTTTCACATATAACGACTAATGAGGCTGCCAACACGGCGCACATCGCTCCACTCTTTTCTACAAGAATGTGCAACAAATTTGTTATGTTGGTTATCAGTCTCATAATCAGTCGAAACGAATGAATGAACACATTGCGCTGAACGAATAGCGACGGAGATTTTCAGTTGCAAAGGTACCGCTTTTTCATTTAAAATTTCTACCTTTGTAGAGCCTTCGCCGTGCCATGCGGTCAATTCGGCCGTCTTTACCAATATAAACAACATTTTGACCAAATGGTTAATACTGACAAGAGGATTTGCAGGATGACAGCTGCCGTACTCGCAGGGTATGGGGTTAAAGATGTTGTAGTGTCTCCCGGGAGCCGGAATAC
This sequence comes from uncultured Porphyromonadaceae bacterium, assembly GCA_900552325.1. Taxonomy (GTDB): domain Bacteria; phylum Bacteroidota; class Bacteroidia; order Bacteroidales; family Muribaculaceae; genus UBA7173. Next base: position 5,291 of record URZG01000160.1, read on the forward strand.
CCCCCTTGTGATGGCTGTCTGTCGCCTTTCGTCGTTTAATATCCATCAGGTTGTCGACGAGCGCTCGGCAGCGTTTATCGCAGTGGGAATAGCATCTGTGTCGAATCTGCCGGTAGCGGTGATTTGTACCTCCGGAAGTGCGGTACTTGATTTCGCGCCGGCCGTGGCCGAGGCATATTACAGGAATATACCGCTTGTTGTAATCTCGGCTGACCGTCCGGTTGCATGGATTGACCAGCTTGACAGCCAGACAATACGGCAGAATGGTATTTTGGG
>URZG01000161.1 GCA_900552325.1 uncultured Porphyromonadaceae bacterium
TGATTCCCTGCGCCAAACAGCTGGCGGATAATATCGGTGTGAACGTCAGCGTGGTCACCACAAACAACGGCAACGCGGCGTTCCCGAATATATTCGACCCGATGACTCCGGCCCAGCGCAACGCCATGCAGCGCGAGGTCGACAACGGATATGAACTTTTCACCCGCCGCTGTGCCGACGGACGCGGAATCCCTCAGGACTCAATCAAGGTTATCGGTGAAGGTCGTGTGTGGGACGGGGTCATGGCGAAGAAAATCGGCCTCGTCGACCGTCTCGGTTCTCTCGACCAGGCCTTGTCCGATCTCGCGAAAGATATGAAGTACACTACCTATCAGGTGGTATCCTATCCCAATCCCGATAAATCGTTCTGGGATATCATCAGCGATTTCGACCGCCAGATGAAAGCACGTGCCATCCGCGAGGAACTTGGAGCGGTTTATCCCCTCTATCAGGAATACAAGGCTGTGACCGGTATGGCCCGCATTCAGGCCCGTATCCCCTATATGATTGTAGAATGATTCAGTAACCTGCCGGCATGCCGGCCTAACGATAGAAAACCAGTTGGCAAAAAACAAGATACTCGCTAACCTCGTGCTGTTACCGTTGTCGAAGCTCTACGGCTTCGGCGCGGCACTGCGTAACCTCTTGTTCGACTGGCGTATATTGAAAGAGACCACGTTCCCTGTTCCGGTTGTTGTGGTGGGGAATCTCGTGGCGGGAGGCACCGGCAAGACTCCACATACCGAATTCATAATCGATCACCTTAAATATAAATATCACATAGGGATGCTGTCGCGCGGATACAAGCGGACCACAAAAGGATTCGTGCTCGCTACGCGCCGTTCTACCCCGGCTGATATCGGTGACGAACCGTTCCAGATATACCAGAAATTCGGTGGAGAGATCACCGTGGCCGTATGTGAGGACCGTTGTGCCGGCATTGAGGAGATGCTCAGGATCGACCCGAAAATCAACCTCGTGGTGCTTGACGATGCTTTCCAGCACCGGTATGTGAAGCCTACCGTGGCCGTGGTGCTTACGGAGTTCAACCGGCCCGTCTTTTATGACAAACTTCTGCCGCTGGGGCGGTTACGTGAAAGCGCAAAGGCTCTTTCGCGTGCCGACATACTGATCGTAACCAAGTGTCCCGAGCAGCTCAAACCGGTGGAATTCAGAATATTCAAGAACAATCTGAAAATATTCCCATATCAGAAACTGTTTTTCTCGCGTTACGATTATAAGCCTCTCCAGCCGCTTTTCCCCGACGAGGCGATTCCGGCACCGTATCTGTCGTGGCTAAACGACGGCGATGCCGTGATGCTTCTTTCCGGAATAGCTAATCCCAGACCTTTGGTGAGGTACCTGCGAGGGTTCCATGCCCCGTTGAAGATAAAGAGTTTCCCCGACCATCACGCTTTCACGCGCCGCGATATGGAGGTGTTGAGGAAAGAATTCGACCAGATGGAGGGGGAGCGGAAGATAATAGTGACCACCGAGAAAGATTCCGTGCGCCTTGCAGGAAATCCTTATTTCCCGCAGGAACTGAAACAACATATATATTACCTGCCGATAGAGGTGAAGTTCGACACCCGTTTCTCAGGGAATTTCGAGGACGAGCTTCTGAAAGCGCTCATCGATTCCGCTAAAATCTGAACCTCTGCCGGGCAAGAGGAATACTTACAGAATTCTCATCGGCCGTCATGAACCAAGGCCGGCATACGAACGTTTCAATGTTCGCCCCCGGCGAACCGTCAATACCTCAGACACGATGTTAGAAAAAATCAAACAGACTGCCGATTTCCTCCGTGGCAAAGTGGCCGACATGCCAAAGATTGCCATCATACTCGGCACCGGTCTCGGTCCTTTGGCCGACCTTATCGAGGATAAGACCGTGATACCTTACAATGAAATTCCCAATTTCCCCGTATCTACCGTGGAAGGCCACAGCGGCAACTTTATTTTCGGCAATCTTGCCGGGAAGCGCGTCATGGCCATGCAGGGCCGTTTCCATTATTACGAGGGATATGATATGAAGACCGTCACCTTCCCCGTACGTGTGATGCGGGCCCTCGGCGTGGAGACACTCATCGTGTCCAACGCAGCCGGCGGCATGAACAAGGAATTCCAGGTAGGCGACGTGATGGTGATCACCGACCACATCAACCTCTTCCCCGAGAACCCTCTCCGCGGTAAAAATTACAATGAGCTGGGAGTACGTTTCCCGGCTATGACCGAAGCCTACAGCAAACGTCTGGTAGCTATTGCCGACCGTCTCGCCGAAGAAAAGGGGATACGTCTTATGCACGGTGTCTATGTAGGTACTCCCGGTCCGACTTTCGAGACTCCGGCAGAATATGAATATTTCCGCATTATCGGCGGTGATGCCGTAGGTATGTCTACCGTTCCCGAAGTTATCGTGGCAATCCACGGCGGGATGGAAGTGTTCGGTCTCTCCGTTATCACCGACCTCGGCGGCAAGGATGTCACCCAGGTACCGACCCACGAAGAGGTGCAGCAGGCTGCCGTTACCGCCGAACCTGTCACAAAAGCCCTCGTGCATGATCTTATCGCCGCTCTCTAAGCACTCTTCTGCGGCGGTACATTGTAATATCTAAGCAACCTGAAATACCGATGCCTGATTCAACCGAATTACGCGAAAAAGCCACTGAAATCTCCGAGCTCGGGGAGTTCGGTCTCATAGACCGTCTTACCGAGGGGCTGAACATAAAGAATCCCACCACTCTCCGCGGGGTGGGGGATGACTGTGCCGTACTTGAGTACAAGGACTCGGAGGTACTGGTTTCCACCGACCTTCTTGTGGAGGGTATTCATTTCGACCTTACCTACGTACCCCTGAAGCATCTCGGATATAAATCCGCAGTCGTGAATTTCTCCGACGTGTACGCCATGAACGGACGCCCGCAGCAGATCGTGGTGTCTCTCGCCATCTCCAAGCGTTTCACGGTGGAACACATGGAGGAACTGTATGCCGGTCTGCGGCTGGCATGCGACCTTTACGGGGTCGATCTCGTGGGTGGCGACACCACCACCTCGCGGTCAGGACTGGTTATCTCCATCACGGTTATCGGCAGCGGCGAGAAAGGCAAGATCGTATATCGCGACGGAGCCAGGGATACTGACCTTATCTGTGTCAGCGGCGATCTCGGGTCGGCCTATATGGGGCTTCAGCTCCTCGAAAGGGAGAAGGCTGCCTCAGCCGGACGTGCCGATTTTCAGCCCGATTTCGGAGGCAAGGAATATCTGATAGAGCGACAGCTCAAACCGGAGGCGCGGCGCGATGTCATCGACGCCCTCGCCAATGCCGGAATCGTGCCTACCGCCATGATGGATGTATCGGACGGTCTTTCTTCGGAACTGCTTCATATCTGCAAGGCCAGCCATACCGGCTGCCGGGTCTACGAGGACAGAATACCCATCGACTACCAGACGGCGGTCATGGCCGAGGAGCTAAACATGAACCTTGTCACGGCAGCGATGAACGGCGGAGAGGATTACGAACTCCTGTTCACCGTACCCCTCCATGCCCACGAAGAGATCAAGAAGATTCCCGGCGTGCGTGTCATCGGCCATATCACCAAACCGGAACTCGGGTGCGCCATGGTGACCCGCGACGGCACCGAGATGGAGATCCGCGCCCAGGGTTGGAACCCCCTCGCGCAGCAACAGCCGTGATCTCCACCCGGCAGAAAATACATTCTACAAAACGAAAAATCCCGGGCTGCTGATAGTGTGAACCGGGATTTTTTGTAACTTTGCAGTGAGAAAGTACATTCACAGATGATCAATCGAATATTAATACGCATCAAAGTAGTGCAACTGCTTTACTCTTATCTGCTGACACGCAGTGAGTTCCGCATTGTAACCGCTCCTGAGAAATCTACGGCCGACGGCCGCTACGCCCACGCTCTCTACCTGAAAATCATGCTTATGATTCCCGAGCTGGCCGGATATAGGGTTGTTCCCGGGGCAAAACGCACTCCTCTCGATTCACTTGGTTCGGCAAACATGCTGGCGGCATCGCAGGTGGCCAGGGCTCTTGGCGCCGATCTTGATATTCGTGAAATTATTGCACGCGGTGACACCGGCATAGAATCGCTTGACGATGTAGTGCTTCGCCTTTACGGCAAAATCACCTCGTCCGTCGTCTACACTGATTTCCGCAGAAAGCGCAAGGTGGAGCTTGCCGACGAGATAAAGCTGTGGACGGTTCTGCTTGAGACCGTGGTGCAGAAAGAGCCGCTGATGCTGGAGGCCGCGCGCCGCGACGAGGGTTTCACTCTCGCCGGCTATCATCAGGCTTTCAGAATGGTCATCGATACCCTCAACAATTACTACGATACCAACGCCACATTGCGTAAGGCACGCACTTCGCTTGATCAGTCGCTGGAGAAAGCCTATGATCTCTATCACGCCCTGCTCATGCTGCCGGTGTACATCACCCGTCTCGAAGCCGAGCGCCTTGAAGCGGCAAAAGAGAAGTATTGCCCCACTCCGGAGGATCTTAACCCCAACATGCGTTTCGTAGACAACCGCTTCGTGGAGGCCATCGCCAGCCATCCGCAGATCGATGAATACGGCAAAAAGCATGATATTGCGTGGGATACGGATTACTTCATGCTCAAGCAGCTTCTCGATGCCATAAAGGAATCGCAGACCTACAGGGAGTACATGGAGAGCGACGGCGGCACGCTGGCTTCGGACTGCGAGTTCTGGCGCACGCTCCTGAAAAATGTTGTGTTCCCGTCCGACGCACTTGCCGAGGCGCTTGAGGAAAAATCAATTTTCTGGAACGACGACCTGGCTGTGATGGGTACATTCGTGCTCAAGACCATACGTCAGATGGCTACCAAAGGGAACCGTGAAGCGCCGTTGCTGCCGATGTACAAGGATGACGAGGATGCCGAGTTCGGCGCCCGCCTCTTTGATTTCGCCGTCAGCAACCGCGAGGAATACCGCTCGTTCATCGAACGCTTCATCAACGGCACCCAGTGGGATCCGGAGCGACTGGCGCTTATGGATATCGTGATAATGGTTACCGCGATCGCCGAACTCCTCAACTTCCCCTCGATTCCCGTGCCCGTCACCATGAACGAGTATGTGGAGATCGCAAACTATTACAGCTCCCCCCGCAGCGGGCAGTTCATCAACGGCGTGCTCTATAACGTCGCCAACTACCTGCGTGAAGAGGGACGTCTGCTTAAATAACGAACATTTAAAAATACTACTAAAATGGTAGAGAACTTCATCCCCCTCCAGGCCTCCGGAGCCGCTGCCGGTTCAGGTTGGTCAAGCATGATCATGATCGTGCTCCTTATCGCGATCTTCTACTTCCTGATGATCCGTCCCCAGCAGAAGAAGCAGAAAGAGATCCGCAAGTTCCGTGAAAACCTCAAGAAAGGTGACCGCGTGATCACCGCCGGCGGTATCCTCGGTAAAATCAAGGATATCAAGGATAACACCATGATGATTTCCATCTCGCCCGACGTGGTGATCGAAATCGACAAGGGCTCGATCTATCCTTCGGCT
>URZG01000162.1 GCA_900552325.1 uncultured Porphyromonadaceae bacterium
CTCGAGGTTGGCTTTGGAGCCGTTGAGGCCTTCGCGCGGGGCCCACTCGTATGCTGCCAGGCCGTTGGCTATGATGCGGCCCTGATAGGTGGCGGAGGGGAGGAACTCCACGATGCCGGCCACGGCATAGTCGGTGACATGGCCCCACTGGCCGAGGACTACCGACTGGGTCTGCTGCTCGAACTTCTCGACGGTGTTGGCACCCTCTACGGTGTAGACCAGCGGGTTGAGATCCCACATGCAGTTGTGGTCCTCGCGGTGCATCTCGGAGCCGTCGGCGGTGCCGAGGAGGCCGAAGGTGGGGTGACCGAAGTCGTTGTTGACCTCAAGGCCGGCGTAGATGGGGTGTGAGGTGCGGTCGTAGTACTGAGCCGGGTCGGCCTCCTTGTTGATGAAGCCTATCTCGGTATTGACGGTCCACACGTCGGTGCCTTTGCCCCCTTCGCCATCGCCGAAGATGTTGGGGGCATAGGCGTCGTCGATGCGGCCTATCTTGTGTACGAGCTGGGTGGCCTGCTTGGAGAGGAAGAGGTTGCCTCCCTGCTCCACGAAAGTGCGGAGGGCGTCGGTGACCTCCTGGCCGTATTCGGCGGGGAGATTGTTGATGCCCAGGCCGCAGCGGTCGATGTGAACCCAGATCACGTCGATCTTCGAGGCGTCGATCTTCGAGGTCTCGGCGGGGGTGATGACGGTGCCGTCGGCGTGGAGGGTACGGAAGTAGTTGGCGGCGGCATACTCCTGGGCGTTCTCGATGTCGTCGATGGAGGAGGCGGGGATGAGCATGGCCACTTTTTCGGAGGCCTGAGCTTCGGCTGCCGCTGCGATGACAGCTGCGGCGAGAGCGGATTTAAGTAAAGACTTGTTCATGGTCAGGTGTTTATGGATTGGTTTGAATGGTTCAGGAAATGAAGTTGGCTTGCGGCCCGGGAGCGGGGGAGGGAGGGTGCGCACGCCCCCGGGTCGCGTTTATGGAAGCAGGGTTATTTGCTGAGCTCGTCGAGGCAGTTGCGTGTCAGGCGGTCGATGTTGGCCTGATACTCGTTGCCGCCGGGCTGGCAGAACTCGTAGGCCGCCAGGCCGTTGGCCACGCAGGTGAGGCGCCCCTCGGTGTCGGCGAACTGGAGCATGCCGGCCACTGCGAAGTCTACCACCTGGCCCCAGGTGGCCATGACGGTGCAGTCGTTCTGCTGCTCGAACTGGAGCACGGTGTTGTCGGCCGTCACGGTGTAGGAGTAGGAGTTGAGGTCCCACATGCAGTTGTGGTCCTCGCGCCATCCGGGACCGATGAGGGGGATGGTGGGGTGGGTGAACACGTCGCAGGTGGTGAGCCCGGCGAAGAGGGGCGAGGAATAGTGGTCGTAGATCAGGCCGATATTGCAGTTCATCGTCCAGATGTCGCCGCCCTCGCCGCCGGCTCCGGAGGCGAAGAGGCGCGGAGCGAACTGCTCCTCGAGGAATCCCAGGGGAACGGTCATCTGCGTGGCGTGCTTGGTGAGGTACACGTGGCCTCCGGCGTCGATGTAGGTGCGGAGTGCCTCAAGCACTTCGGGTGCCACAAGGGGTGCGGGGAGGTTCTGCCATCCCATGGGGAGGCCTTCGCGGTCGACGTTGATCCACACCACGGGATTGTCCTTGACGGTGAGCGACGAGATTTTGTCGGGGGTGAGCACCACGCCCTTGTCGCCGTATTCCTCGGCGAACCAGTTGGCGGCATAGATCTCGTCGTCGTCGGTGAGCTCGGGCATGGCGCAGGGGAGGAGCATGGCAGTGCGCTCGGTGGAGACGATGTCAATATGCACGGTGATCCCTTCGGATACGGTGCCGTCGGCATACATCACCTTCACGGTGTAGCGCACATCCTCGCCGGGGGTGGCGCGCCGGTCGGTGTAGGAGGTGGCGGGGCCTTCGAGGGTGGCCACTACCACGCCGTCGCGGAGAATCTGCACGCCTTTTATCTCGCGGCCCTGCGGGAGGGTCCAGGTGATGCTGACGGCGCGTCCGTCAACGTCGTAAGTAACGTTCTCGGCCTTCGGGGCGGAGGGTGAATCGGGATACTCCACATCCGAGCAGGCGGTGAATCCTGCGGCCAGACCTGCGGCCAGGAGTGAGGAAAATATGACAGGGTATTTCATTTTTCGTTTCAGGTTTCAGAGTTGAGGTTATTTCTTGTCGTAGAGGCCGCCGGAAATCTCTACCTGGCTGAGAGGTATGGGGAAGAAGAGCTCGTCGGCGGTCATGGAGGCGGTCTCGTAATAGGAGCGGAGACGCTGCTCGGTGCGGTAGTACTCGTTCATGGTCTCAACGGCCACACCCCAGCGCACGAGGTCGAACCAGCGGTGACCTTCCATGGCCAGTTCCAGACGGCGCTCCATGCGCACGGCACGGCGGGCGTAATCCTGGTTCCAGCCCTGGGCCGGATATTCACCTACGTAGTAGGAGGCGATAGAGGGGTCGCAGTCGATGGGCGAATAGGAGGGGTCGACCGAACGGGCGGCGCGGCGGCGTACGGAATTGATGAGTTCGCGGGCGCTGTCGAGATCCTTGCCCTGCTCGATGAGCGCCTCGGCCTTGAGAAGGAGGATGTCGGCGTAGCGGATGAGCTTGAATCCGAGCGACGACGCTCCCCAGGGGAAGCCCTGCACCATATCGGGCGACGAGGGATCGATGAGACCTTTTTTGCCGGAGTATTCTCCGTACACGTCGTAGGCGCGGCACCATTTCATGTTGTAGATATGGCCGCGGAAGGGGAAGCCGATACGGCCTACGGTGAAGTCGAGGCGGGGATCCACGTTGCCGTCGTAGTTGGATGTCACCTCCACATCGTTGAACGTGCCGTCAAGGTAGGGGAGGCCGTTGTCGTCGGTACGGAAGGCGTTGACTAGGTTCTGCGAGGCGAGGAAGAAATCGTCGCCGTTGCCGAAGAGGTTGCCGTCGGAGTAGGTGGTGTTCAGCAGGTTGCACCAGTTGATGTTGGCATTGTTGTTGGCCGTGGAGAACTGGATGGTGACGATCGACTCGTACATATTGTTGTATTCGAGCTTCGACATATCGAGGAAGTTGGGATACAGCTCGTATTTATGCGAGTCTATCACATATCCGGCATATTCCTCCACCTCGCTCCAGGAGGAGGTGAATGCCGACACTTTGGCGTGGATGGCGGCCGCTGCGTAGCGGTTGAAGCGTCCTGCCTGCGCCTGGGTCTCGGGGAGGATGCGGTAGGCGTCGGCGAGGTCTTTCTTGATGAAGGAGAAGATCTCGTCGCGTGTGTACTGGTAGGGCGAGGCGGAGTTGGGATCCTCGGTCTCGGTCCAGTAGGGGATGTGCTCGAATATCCGGATAAGATCGAAATAGAAATAGGCGCGGAGGGCTATGAGGTTTTCCTTGTCGCCGATGGCGGGAGCGTCCTGCACGGCGAGGATCGCCTTGTTGCAGCGCGAGATGGCGAAGACGTTATTCTCCCATTTGTTGAACACGGAGACGTTGTCGCTCTGGATGTTCGACATCTCGAGCTGGTGTATGTTCTCCTCCATCGATGTGCCGCCGCCCCCTTTGTAGGCGTCGTCGGAGCGTACGTCGAAGATCCAGTTGGTGATCGGGCCCGCGAAAGCCTCGTTGTTGCCGAAGAAGTGCGACTGCAGACCTGCGTAGGCGGCCGACATCAGACCTTCTACAGCGGCGTCGTCCATCTGTTCGGCTGTGAACACACCCTGGGGCTTGGTGTCGAGCATATCGTCGCACGACACTGCAACCATTGCCATACATCCGATGGATGCTGCCAGCAGGGAGCGGTTTATGATGTTGTATATCGTTTTCATTGTATTGTGAGAGTGCTTGGTGTGTATGGTTTAGAATGTGAGGTTCAGACCCAGAGAGAGAACACGCGAACGGGGATAGGGTCCGTTGTCGACACGCGCGCCGTATGCGCCCAGGGGCAGCTCGGGATCAAGGCCTGAGTATTTGGTGATGGTGAATACGTTCTCGAGCTGCGCGTAGACATTGCACGAGGTGCCGCCGATGGGGCGGAGCACTTTGGAGGGGAGGGAATAGGCGAGCTTGATGTATTTCATCTTCAGGTAGGAGCCGTCCTCCACGTAGTAGGTCGACATGCGGGTCTCGTTGTTGTCGTCGGTCAGTGCGAGGGCCGGAATCTTAGCCGAAGTGTTAGTCGGGGTCCAGGCGTTGAGCACGTCGACCGAGCGGTTGGTCGACACACCGCCGTTGCCCATGAAGTTGAGCTGGCGAAGCGTGGGATTGTAGATGTCGAAGCCGAAATCGCCGCAGAAGAAGGTGCTCAGGGTGAAGTCGCGGTATTTGAAGTCGAGGTTCAGACCGAGCGAGAAGTCGGGGTTGGGGTCGCCGATGATGCAGCGGTCATCCTCGTTGATAACACCGTTGCCGTCGAGGTCGCGGAATTTCATGCGGCCCGGGGCTGCGCCGTTCTGCTGCGCGTGGTTGGCCACCTCGTCGGCGTTCTGGAAGATACCGTCGTAGACATAGCCGTAGTACACGCCCATCGGCTCGTCCTTGATCAGACGTATGTCGCCGCCGATGGTGTTGACCATGTTGTTGAGTTTGACGAGTTTGTTCTTGTAGCGCGAGATGTTGAAGTTGCCGCTCCAGGAGAAGTCGCCGTACTTCGGCGAGATATAGTTGAGCTGCAGCTCGAAGCCGTTGTTGCTCATATCGCCGGTGTTCATGAACATCACGGCGTTCTCGCCGGCTACGGCCAGCACCGGCGGCTGGGTGAGCATATCCTTGGTTTTCTTGATGTAGTAGTCGAACGAGAGGCTCAGCGAATTGTTGAGGAACCCGAAGTCCACACCGATGTTTGTCTGGGTGGTTGTCTCCCACTTGAGGTTTGTGTTGCCCGTGCGGTCCACCACCACGCCGGGCACGTAGCCCGTGCCTGTGCCGTTGAGGTCGTAGGCGCCGTTGCCCAGGTCATATTTGTAGGTTGTGTATGCGGCGTAGAGGTTGTCGATGGCCGAGTTACCGTTCTGACCCCAGGCGAAACGCACTTTAAGGTCGTTGAGCACGTTGTTCACCGGGAAGAAGCTCTCCTGTGTCGGACGCCATGCGAGGGTGAAGGCGGGGAAAACACCGGAGTTGTGGCGCTTGTCGAGACGCGAGGAGGCGTCGCGACGCAGGGTGAACGATGCCAGATAGCGGTCGGCGTAGTTGTAGTCGGCCTTGCCGAACACCGAGAAGAGCGCCCACTGGCTCTTGCCGCCGCCGTTGGTCTGGGTACCTTCGCCCGAGCCGATCTGCATGTAGTCCGAATCCTCGAAAGCGTAGTCCTTGCGTGCAGCCGATATATCCTCAAAGGTGTATTTTATGGCTTCCACGCCGAAGAGCACGTTGATGTGGTGCTTCTCGTTGAAGGTCTTGACGTAGTTGGCGGTGTTGGTCCAGGTCCATGTGTCGCCTTGGCCGTATGCGCGCGACATCTCGTTGACGTCGGAAGCTACGGTCTTGCGGCCGAGATTCTTGTTGAAGTACTGTATGTGTTCAAGACCGAAGTTCGTCTTGAGGGTAAGACCGT
>URZG01000163.1 GCA_900552325.1 uncultured Porphyromonadaceae bacterium
GGGGTAAAATGTCCATGACCCTCCCGCCTGCTGGCCTTGGCCGGGAGCAGGACTGTGAGCAGGGCGAACAGTATGCAGAGTTTTTTCATCATATCAATCAAAGGGATGTGTGAGTTTCGTTTTCAATTACGCGGAGGAGGCTGATCATTGCCCGGCCGCGGTGCGAGATGGCGTTTTTCTCTTCAGGTGACATTTCGGCGAATGTGAGCTGGCTTTCCTCTGGACGGAATATGGGGTCGTAGCCGAATCCGTCGGTACCGGAGGGATGTTCGGTGATGTGGCCGCAGACGGTTCCCTCCACCACCGTCTCCTTTCCGCCGCGGATGAGTGCTATCGCCGTGCGGAAACGTGCGGAACGGTCGGTGACACCGGCCATCTTCTCCAGAAGGAGGTGCATGTTGGCCTGTGAGTCATGGCTGCCGCCGGCGCCGTTGGCGTTGGCGTAGCGGGCCGACATCACTCCCGGTTCTCCACCGAGAGCGGTAACTTCCAGCCCGGTGTCATCGGCGAAACAGTCCATGCCGCAAAGCTCCGCCACCCGGCGTGCTTTCTGCAGGGCGTTCCCTTCGAGTGTGGGCGATGTTTCCGGCAGTTCTTCATGGATGCCGGCTTCGGCGAGCGACAACACGCGGCAACGTCCGCCGAGAATCTCGCGGACTTCCCTGAGTTTGTGATCGTTGTTCGTTGCGAAAACCAGTTGAGGTATCATAATATGATCAGCCGTTAATAGCGGGGGTATAGTAAACCCTGCACTAATAACGGCTGATTGTCGGTTTTATTGTGTGGCGCTGTTCGGCGTTTTTAAAGGCTGGGAGCGGTGGCGGCGATAGCGGCGTTGACTGCGGCGGTATCGGCCATTGCCTCCTGAGGAGTCATATCGAGATGCAGAACTTTCGTGACACGCGCCCCGGGGATTACGGCAGCCGAAATCTCGCGTGGCGACGGTGTTTCTTTGAGCGCGCTGTACTCCCCGTAGGTCCACCTCGTGAATACCGTGTGCTCCCCCACGCCACGGCGGTCAAGCCACCACCCCCCGGCCAAAGGCACGGGAGCCGAAGCCTCTGATATATCGGTGGGTGCGGGATATGAAAACAGTCGCCCTTGCGGATATATGTCCACAGGCACATTGTCGGCGTAATCGCCCGACATACGGAAAACTGTGGCGCGTGGCATCGCCTTCACGGGTGGAAGGCCGGCCCCCGGGCGATTCGTGACGGGGGGCTGGATCTCGACCCGCAGGTTTTCGGCGCCCGCTGTGTCTGTTTCGGATTTGCGCTGTGTGCCACACGCCGCCGTGGCCACAAGTGTGACCACGGCAACGGCGGCAGCGGATATTGCTTTTTTCATGAAGTTGCTTTTTATATCAGAATATGATCTTCTCAACTTTGTCGGCAGTGCGGCGCAGATAGATGCTGCCCTTTCTGGGTTGGTTCACCGGGCGTCCTGTAAGGTCGTAGTAAACAGCCGGGCTGTCGGAGCCGTCGGCTGTAACTCCCTCCAGGCCTACCTCCGATTTGCTGATTGTAAAGTTGCACTGGCTGAGTACCTCCTCCGAATTGCCGCGGGTGTACGACAGTTGTGCGGCATAATTTTTGCCGGGCTTGCCGTCGGCGAAATCGTAAGTGAGGAGGACGGTCTTCTCCTGGCCGGTGGCGAGGAATAAGGGGGAAGTGGAGGCGAACGAGTCCACAAAGTCATACCTCATGCCGTTCTTTTCAAAGAGGTTGACCATAAGATTGCCTGAGAAATATCCCTGGGTGCATCCTACCTTTGCCGTGAACGAAAGTTCGCGCGAATTTACCTCCGCGGCATCTCCCGTTACGGCGAAAGCGGTAGCGCGGAGTGTCGGAGTACCCGGATCGGCATTAAGGGTGCAGTTTACGGAATAATACACCTGTCCCGATTCCGCGTTGTAGATCACCATGATATATTCCCCGGGGGTGAGTGTGGAGGTGCTGATCAGCGGGGAGAAGAAACTTTTATTATAGGATTCGCCGGCCCGGAGATCGATCAGCTCTATGTTGCCGTGGGCCACAAGCTGCAGGGCTGTGCCGTTGCGGCGTCCGAGACCGACTGCTACGGCTCCGTAAAATTCCGATTCACCGCTATTGGTGAGAGTGGCGTTCACAAGGAAGTCGTGGCCGATATAGAAACCCGAGGGGTTGCTGACTTCTGTTACAGAAATAGTGCTGCCTGCGGGAACGGATACGGAGTAGCCTGTCGACGAAACGGTGAGATAACAGAAATCCACATAGGCGATCTGCTGCTCCATGCGCATACCCTCCTTGCTTCCGGCTGGGAGGAAAGCGGGATAAACTTTATATACACCGTTGTCGAGCGACGGTACTGTCACGCCATATTTCGAGAAGCCGCCGTAATTCTGTATGTCGTAATTCTTAGGATTCCATACAAATTCACGGGCGCTTTCGCTGTTCTCTAAAATTATACCGAGTTTGCCGCTGAGCTGGCTGCCGGAGGTGTTGAAGAATCCGTTGTTAAACCCGTTCTCACAGGAAAGATACAGGATCGAACCATTCAGTTCCGGCACAAGATCTCCACTCTGCGACATATTTGCGGAGCGGGGAGCCGTACTTTCGGGCTGTATGCCGAGTATGGCGTCCTGATAGAAGTTGAAGCCCAGTCCGGAGCCGCCGCCGATACCTACTGCATCGGGGTTGAGTGCGGTCAGCCGGAAAAAGCCGTCGCACATTCCTCCCCATCCCCAGTTGATGTGGAAAAAGCCGTCAGAAGAGTAGCCGTCGCACACGAAGGCATGCCCTTCCGATCCGTCGAAGCTGGCACCGGTATAGAGTACCGGCCCACAGTCGCGGAGGTTGTTGTATATCAGTTCATCCCATTCGTCTATTCCGTAATAGCTGCGGTCGGCCGAATAGAGATTGGGGTTATAACCGAAATAGGTTTTCAGTGCCGCGACGCCGTTGGGGGTAGTGGCGCCGGATCCTGCGGCCGAATACGACATCCGCGAGGCGTAGCCGCACGATTTCATCAGGTAAGCCACCGCGTCGCCCTGTGCGGAGGTGAAGTTGGCCGAGGAGCCGGAATAGGTATATGTGTCGATCATGTTGTTCCAGTCGAAGGCGCCGAAAGTCATCGAGTATCTGTTTCCGTATGAATCGGTGTATGAAATTTCTCCGGTGCCGGCGGCGGGATATTTGTGATAGTACATGATCTGCGCCATGGCCGTGGCGAGGCATCCGGTGACTGTGCGGCGTCCGTTTACAGTCGGGCACTGGGCATTAAAGGGTGCCGACTGGTTCCATCGGCTTGTCACCATCGGAGAAATCGCCGGGCGCGATGCCTTGAGTGTGTTCGGCTCGCGTATGATTTCTGTTTCAGGGCGTGAGGCGGCATATTCTATCTGGCGGCCGTATTCCGAGAGCCACCATGCCACGTTGGCGGGCAGTTCGGTGGCGTCGGTAAGGGGCGAATCGCCGTAGCCGAGCACAGGCACGGCTGTGTCATCGGCAGGAAGCATCATGAATCCGTTTGCGCCGGTCGAGAAGAGATACACTGCGGGGGTTCCGGAGGGTGAGACTTCCGTACGGATCAGTCGGGGGGATGCGCCTGTGACTGCCGTAAGCACGGCACGGGGTGCGGAGGTATCAAGTGAGGCCCTTTCAAGTGCTTCTTGCGGCGATACCGGGGCTGCTTCAGCCGCCAGGACGATAGCGATTCCTGAAAGAGCCGCGAGATAACGGTTATTCATCTGATTTTGTCTGGTGTTTAAAAAAAATAGTTGAATCGTGGAGGTGCATCAAAATTGCCTGATATTATCAAACTGTGGTGACGCTCCACGGAGCGTTCCTACAGCAAAAACTGTTTCAGATAATTTTTACACCCCCTCCTTGTGCAAAGATAAGTCTCATTTTTTATATAACATTCAAAACACCTGAAAATTTCATTTGCCGGACATTTTTTAGGGTCAAGGCTCCGTTCATACAGGTGCAAAAAAAATTACTCGTCGTCGCGACGAATAATCTTCTTACCTTAAATCTAATACCATGAAAAACTGATGCAAAGGTATGCGTTTTATGTTTTATAGCATAATTTTCGACCAAGAAAATTGTTTGTATTAACCTTAATTAACGATTTGAGGCTGTTTTATAAGATATGTGTTAATTTATGTTTGTAGGTTGTCTCTCTTGTGCGGGTCAACTATGGCTCCGCGCACATATCATTTTGGGCGGTTGGCAGGTTTTTTGTAATTTTACAGAAAAATTGAACCGATGAGCAACAACAATAATAAAGATAATTCCCCGAAAGAAACTCCCTCGCAGAAGGAAAACCGCAAGGCCGACGTGCGCGCCGACCGTGTGCGTGTGGCTATCACACAGGGAGATACCAACGGAATCGGCTACGAGGTGATTCTTAAACTTTTCGATGACAACCGTCTTTTCGAACTGTGTACGCCGGTAGTCTATGGCTCGGCTAAGGTGGCGCAGTTCTATCGCAAGGCGTGCGGGCTGCAGGGCCAGGCGCCGCAGCAGGTGACTTCGGCTTCGGAGGCCCGTGCCGGTCAGCTGAATATAATCAATGTTGTGGGCGAGGATCTGCGGGTGGAGCCGGGTGTTCCTTCCGAGGAGGCCGGCAAGGCCGCTTTCGCCGCCCTGGAGGCAGCTGTGGCCGATATCCGCGCCGGAAAGGTGGATGTGCTCCTTACAGCGCCGATCAACAAGAAGTCGATCCAGAGCGAACTGTTTACGTTCCCGGGGCATACCGAATACCTCGAGACTTCTATCGGTTCCGAGGGGCATGACAAGGCGCTGATGATTCTATGCAACGAGGTGATGCGTGTGGCACTTGTGACCACGCACCTCCCCGTGAGCCGCCTTTCAGAGTCCATAACCAAGGAGGGGATAGTGGAGAAACTTGAGCTCTTCGAGCGGTCGCTGATTGAAGATTTCGGCATCGTAAAACCGCGTATCGCCGTTCTCTCTCTTAATCCGCATGCCGGAGAAGAGGGGCTTCTGGGCTCGGAGGAGAAGGAAATTATCGCCCCCGCTATCGAGGAAGCACGCAACCGCAAGATCCACGCTTTCGGCCCTTATGCCGCCGACGGTTTCTTCGGCGCAGGCTTGTTCCGCAAGTTCGACGGCGTCCTGGCGATGTACCACGATCAGGGGCTGGCACCTTTCAAATCCCTGGCAATGGATTCGGGGGTGAATTTCACAGCCGGACTCCCGTTCGTGCGCACCTCTCCCGACCACGGAACCGGCTACGATATCGCCGGCAAGAACCTGGCTGATCCATCTTCCATGCGTCAGGCCCTTTACTGCGCTATCGACGTGCTTCGCAACCGCCGCAACCACGCCGCCGCCACAGCCAACCCCATCTACAAAAAGCCCCAGTAACTTATCAATCTTTTGTAGAGACGCTCCGTGGAGCGTCCGCATGAATAATCGCCTGGTAATTCGGGATTTATCTGCGGACGCTCCACGGAGCGTCCCTACAACTGTATAGGTCAGAACGGA
>URZG01000164.1 GCA_900552325.1 uncultured Porphyromonadaceae bacterium
CTTTCATCATCTTTGTCAGCTCGTCGTAGACGCGCTCGCGCGATATGATACCGATACGGTGGGCATTGCGCTGTATGGCCTTGAAAGTGTCGTCCACGATGGTGAACTGCAACTGCGTGGCGAAACGGATGGCCCGCATCATGCGCAGAGGATCATCGGAGAAAGTGATGTCGGGATCCAGCGGGGTGCGTATCAGTCCGTCGTGCAGATCGGCGCGTCCGTTGTAACGGTCCACAAGTTCGCCGAAACGCCCCTCGTTGACACACAGTGCCATGGCGTTGATGGTGAAATCGCGGCGCGCCAGATCATCGTCGAGCGTGCCGTCCTCCACGATAGGTTTGCGGCTGTCGCGGTTGTACGACTCCCGGCGGGCACCGACGAACTCCAGTTCCAGCGCCCCCTTCTTTACCTGGGCGGTACCGAAGTTTTTATAAACCGCGAGATGCCCGCGCAGCTGACGGGCCACAAGGCGCGCCACTTCTATGCCGGAACCGACTGTCACGAAGTCGATATCCTTTGATTCGCGCCCCAGCATGAGGTCGCGCACATATCCGCCGACAACATAACATTCGCGGCCGAGACTGTCGGCAGCCCCGCCCACGGTATGGAACACAGGTTTGTCTATCTTCTCTTTCATTACGGGTCAATAGGTGTCGCCGCGGTCGGTGAGCGAGAGGATCTCCTCCGGAGCGTCGGTAAGACGTTCCGCGCCCTCGCGGCGTATCACATACGTATTCTCCACTCCTACGGCACCGACTTTCGGGATAACGAACTTAGGCTCAAGGGCAATGACGTTACCCTCCTCCAGGACCTGGCGGGAGCGGGGAGCGATCACAGGCCACTCGTTGATTTCAATCCCCACGCCGTGGCCGATGAAGCTGGCGTGCTGGCGGTGCCCCATGTAATATTTTTCAAGGCCACGCTCCTTCACCATTTCGAGCGCCTTCTCGTAAAGAGCGGCAGCCCCGGCGCCGGGCACTGCCTCGCGCACGAACATACGGTGGATATCGATCGAACACCGGTGGGCCTCAAGGGCAAGCTCCGGCAGTGTGTCTACGGCGAACACCCTGGTCATATCGGTCATATATCCGGTGTAGTTGCCGTTCATATCCACCATCACGGCCTCGCCGCGATGTATCTCGTCGCCCGAGGCTCCCACAGGCAGCGACGGATCCATCCCTTTGCCACCCATAGCGAAATCGTATGGCGTGGGAGAGTCGGCGTTTTCGCCGGCCAGAACATTGCCCATGAAGAACTCCATCGACTGCCCCGAGATACGGAACTGCCCGAGGCATCCCTCTATACGGCTCAGATTCTCTATAGCTACCTCCAGTTCGAAATCAGTCATTCCGAGCGTGAAAAGCGAAGGGATGCGCCGGTAGACGGCAGTCTGTTTCAGACCCGAAAGGCGTATTTTCTCAATCTCGTCGGCGGTCTTTACCGAGCGGGCCTGCCGCAACGCACCTGTCGATTCCACGACCGTGGCACCGGGGAAAGCCTTGCGGAGCCGTTCGGCCTGGGTATAGGGTATTATGTCAAGTTCCAGGCCGAGCGTGGCCGGAAACGTCATGCCGTTGGATTCAAGCCATGCAGGAATCTCCTCGGGCTTGCGGATATACACCACCTTTTCACCTTGCATATCCACCGGACGGCGTACGAACCACACCGGCTCACCTTCGGCCGGGATATATGCCCATCCGGCGAACACCCGGCCGGAAAGATAATAGATATTGGCGTTATCGGTCACTATCGCGGCGTCGCACAGCCCTGCGAGCTGCTTCTGCACTTTTTCACGACGGAGACGCGCTTCGTCGGCAGTAAGGAGAATGAGATTTTCCATATTCAAAATCCGGAAATGATAAAATCCTTTATTTCAAAGCAGTAAGAAACTGAACCGGGTATTCACCGCACCGCTGTCACTCGTCGGGCAGGAAGAAAAGTCCTATCTTCTGGACGGAACGCAGGGTGTCGGCACGCATTATATGCCTTACCTTCACGGGGCGTCCGGAGACGAGGGTCACACTTCGCCGGATAGTGTCGGTCATCTGCAGATGCGCTCCTAAACCGTTGCCCCGCCAGCGTCCGAAACTGTCGGCAAGCGCGAAACTCACCGTATCTTTTCTTACGGCACCCGATGGCCCGTAACTGACCACCTCGAGCCACAGCGACGAATAACGGAAATCACTGTCGTGGCTCACGGCCGCCACAAGGTGTCCCGACGCGATGGAGTCAGCGAACTCCGGAGTGAACACAATGGTGTCGCCATAAAGCCATTCTCCGGCGGGGATGTTACGGTACTCGCTGTAACCGTTGCCCGGAGGAGTGCATGCCGCAACGGCCACCGCCAGAGCGACGGCCGGCCATATCGCGCGCATGCGGCCTGATGCCGCACGGTTCATATTATTAACTTTTTCTGCCCGATCAAGGTTCATTCCTGGAATCTTTCAAGGGTCGTAAGCGGGGAGCGGGCTCCTCCTTCGGCGCCTGCTGCGGTCTGGGTTTCTGTTTCTCCTGTGAGGATTTATCCAGAGGCTGCCCGTCGCGGCGTGGCTGCTTTCTGCGGCCTTCGCCCTGCGGTCTGCTCCCCTCTTTTGCGGGACGCTGGTGGTTCTTTGATTCTCCCTTCTGGGGAGCGCCGTTCTTGCTGCCGTTACCCTCGCCACGCTGCTGCTTGCGGTCGGGAGCCTTGCTCCCTTCGCGGGAGCCGCCGTTTCCGGGAGCGGCACCTTTTTCGGGCTTGCTCCCTTTGTCGGCACCCTTGGCGCCCTGGCTCTTTTTCTTCTTTTTCTTCGCGCTGTCGAAACGGGTCAAGGAGTCCTGTCCCACAATATCGATGAAACCGGTGGACTTCGTCTCGGCCTTCTCCTCGGCCATGAGCTTGAGGGGCTTCTCGCCGTTCTTGTTCAGCTCGATAACCTCGAAAGCACGCGCGGAGCTGATTGTTACCAGGTTGGCGGGGATACTCTTGTCGGTGGAGTATGTCACCTCGCGCTTGAATATATCGGCCTTGAAATAGAAATAAGTGGCGTCTGCCGTTTCAAGCCGCGTATCCTTCGGGGGGAGTTTTTTCGATGCTTCGAGGTAAGTGTCGATCTCGAAATTGAGGCAACACTTCAGTTTGGCGCACTGCCCGGCGAGTTTCTGCGGATTCAGCGATATATCCTGATAGCGGGCCGCGGAGGTCGACACGCTGGCGAAGTTGCTCATCCACGTGGTGCAGCACAGCGGACGTCCGCACGGACCGATGCCGCCGATACGGCCGGCCTCCTGGCGTGCGCCGATCTGCTTCATCTCTATGCGGATCTTGAACGTCTCGGCCAGCACCTTGATAAGCTGACGGAAGTCCACGCGCTCGTCAGCGATATAATAGAAGATGGCCTTGTTGCCGTCGCCCTGATACTCCACGTCGCCGATCTTCATGTTGAGCTGCAGCGACTCGGCGATTTTGCG
Organism: uncultured Porphyromonadaceae bacterium; assembly: GCA_900552325.1. Taxonomy (GTDB): domain Bacteria; phylum Bacteroidota; class Bacteroidia; order Bacteroidales; family Muribaculaceae; genus UBA7173. The sequence continues at coordinate 3,451 of URZG01000164.1, forward strand.
CGAACGGATCATAGTGTCCTGCTCGCGGGCGCGGGCGGCCTCGTAGCGTTCCATGTCGGAAGCCTTCGCCTTGCGGAACACGCGCTTCTGCTCGGCATCGGGCTTGACGCCGGCCTTGCGCATCTGCAGGCGCACAAGTGCACCCGTGAGCGACACACGGCCTATGTCGTGGCCCGGCTGAGCCTCCACGGCCACCCAGTCGCCGATTTGGAGAGGTATGTGCTGCGAGTTGAGATAGAACCCCTTGCGGGTGTTCTTGAACTGCACCTCCACCATATTGTCGTCGGCATAGCCGCCGGGAATATCCTCGAAATAGTTGAAGCTGTGCAACTTGCCGCGCAACGAGCAGGAATCGGGGACGCAGCCGCATGAATCGTTGCCGCAGTCGCCCTTGCATCCCTCGCCGGCGCACCCTTCGCATGGAGCCGTGCCGTCGCAATCCTTCCCGGCCCCTTTCTGCGGGCACGAGGCACACCCGGAGCCGCAGCACCCTTCCGGTTGCGCGGCACCGGCGGGAGCCTTTCGGTCAGGCCGGTTGTTATCTGTCGGTTTTGACATGAGCGGCCTCCTTATTTAGCGAACGACACTGCGCGGGTTTCGCGTATCACAGTGATTTTCACCTGGCCAGGGTAGGTCATCTCATCCTGAATCTTACGTGCGATCTCGTTGGAGAGGCTTTCGGCCTGTGCGTCGTCGATCTTGTCGGCCCCCACGATAACGCGGAGCTCGCGGCCCGCCTGGATGGCGTAGGTCTTTATCACGCCGGGGTAGCTCAGGGCGAGCTGCTCAAGGTCGTTTAGACGTTTGATATATGCCTCCACGATTTCGCGGCGTGCGCCGGGACGTGCGCCGGAAATGGCGTCGCAGACCTGCACGATGGGAGCCAGGAGGGTCGTCATCTCCACCTCGTCGTGGTGGGCGCCGATGGCGTTGCAGATTTCGGGCTTCTCCTTGCAGCGCTCGGCGATCTTCATGCCAAGGATGGCGTGGGGCAGTTCGGGTTCCTCGTCGGGCACCTTGCCTATATCGTGGAGCAGACCTGCGCGGCGTGCCTTCTTGGGGTTGAGACCGAGTTCGGATGCCATGATGGCGGAGAGATTGGCGGTCTCGCGGGCGTGCTGCAGAAGGTTCTGTCCGTAGCTCGAGCGGTATTTCATCTTGCCGATCATGCGTATCAGGTCGGGGTGCAGCCCGTGGATACCGAGGTCGATCGCCGTGCGTTTGCCGGTTTCGTTGATCTCCTCCTCGATCTGTTTGCGCACCTTGTTGACCACCTCCTCGATACGTGCCGGATGTATGCGTCCGTCGGCAACAAGCTGGTGGAGAGCCAGGCGGGCGATCTCGCGGCGCACGGGATCGAAGCCGGAGAGCACAATGGCCTCCGGAGTGTCGTCGACTATGATCTCGATGCCGGTAGCGGCCTCCAGGGCACGGATGTTGCGCCCCTCGCGACCGATGATGCGCCCCTTGATCTCGTCGGAGTCGATATGGAACACTGTCACGGAGTTCTCGATGGCGGTCTCGGTGGCCACACGCTGGATTGACTGTATCACGATGCGCTTGGCCTCCTTGTTGGCGGTCATGCGGGCATCGTCCATGATATCGTTGATGTACGACTGTGCGGCGGTCTTGGCCTCGTCTTTCATGGCCTCCACGAGTTTCTCCTTGGCTTCCTCGGCCGAAAGACCCGAAATGTGCTCGAGGGTATCCTGAGCCGAGCGTTTGAGGCGGTCGACCTCCTCGCGGCGCTGCTCCAGGAGCTGTTCCTCGGCGCCCAGGCGCTGACGCATGTTCTCCAGCTCGTTGCGCTGACGCGAGTTCTCGCTCTGCTGCTGGTTGAGCTGGCTTTCGCGCTGCTTCATCTTCGATTCGGCCGACTGTACGCGCTGCATGCGCTGGTTGGCCGTGCGTTCGGCCTCGTCCTTGATCTTTATACCCTCCTCGCGGCCTTTAAGGAGTTCTTTCTGGCGGAGGACCTCAGCCTCGCGCCGTGCTTCGTCGATTATGGTTTTGGCCCGCGAGCGTGCCATTGACTTCTGC
>URZG01000165.1 GCA_900552325.1 uncultured Porphyromonadaceae bacterium
GCGGTTCCGGGAGATCACACGCTGGGGGACCCTGGAAGAGGTCCTCTCCGGCATCCGGGCGGCGGAGGACGCCGGGTTCCGGCATCTGAAGCTGGACACGGTGCTGATGGGCCTGACCCGCCAGCTCTCGCCGTTCCGCTCCCCCTCCGCCCAGCAGGAGCAGCAGGCTTCCAAGTAAAACAACGATAACGGCCGGCAGCCATTCCGGCGCCGGTATCTGTCAGTCATCCCATATCCCAAACGTTTGTTTTGAACATCAGGGATTTATATACCACGGCAAAGGAGGGGTTGCGAACCGTAAAGGGGCGCAACGCCCTCACTTTTTTTGTTTTTCTGGTTATCTCCGCTGTCTTCTGGGTGCTTATGGCGCTTAACGACGAGGTCCAGAAAGACTACAAACTCCCGCTGAAATTCATAGGATTCCCCGATGATATGACTATAATCGCCGGGGCTCATCCCACTGTAAACGTTACGGTGAAAGACAAGGGGAGCGCGCTGATGAAGTACAGCTGGGGCAAGACGCCGACCCTTACTGTAAGATATGAGGATTTCGTGCGTCCGGGCAACAATCATCTCGTACTCACCCAGGCACAGCTGAATGCCTCGTTGCGCAACCTCTTCGGGGCGGGGGCTCTGATTCAGGCGGTACGTCCCGATTCCCTTTCCATATTCTATACTACGGAACCGGGTATCCCCGTGCGTGTGCGCGTGGATTCGGATGTGCACACTTCGCCGCAGGCGGTTCCCTTCGGCCGTGTAACACTATCGGCTGACACTGTGATGCTTTATTCTATCGGCGGCAAGGGGAGGAAAGTAAAGGAACTTGTTACCGCGCCCATAGTGCTTTCCGGTCTGACTGACACCGCGAGAGTAGAGGCGGTGCTGCAGGTTCCCGCAGGTATGCGGGCTGTGCCTTCCACCGTAAGAGTCACCATACCGGTGGAGCCGCTGGTGTCGAAAACACGCAGGGTGGCTGTCGGGGCACATGATCTGCCTCACGGTACGCACATGGTAACTTTCCCGTCGATGGTCGATGTGACCTATCTTCTGCCTAAAAGCATGTATAATCAGGATTCCGCACCTATGAGGGCTTTCGTGAAGTATTCCGGCGAGAATTCCGGATCAAAGTCGTTGCCTGTGGAGGTGTCGCAGATGCCGCAGTATTACCGCGTGGTGTCGGTCGCTCCGGAAGCTGTGGAATACGTATTGGAACAAGACTGAGCCATGCGTACGATAGCGGTTACAGGAGGTATCGGCAGCGGCAAATCCGTGGTGTGCCGTATTCTTTCTGCAATGGGTTATGAGGTCTACGACTGTGACTCGGAGGCGAAAGCCATAATGGATACCGATGCCGGTATGAAAAGACGTATCGCGCGTGAAATCGCAGCCGGGGCTGTCGGGGAGGACGGTCGTCTTGACCGCAAGGCTATCGCCGATGTGGTTTTCGCCGACGCGCGAAAACTTGAGGCGCTCAATTCCATTGTGCATGGCGCGGTGAGGGATGATATCAGCCGCCGCGCCCGCCGCGCCGAATATCGCGGCGCACAACTTTTTTTTGTCGAGACTGCCATCCTCTACGAGAGCGGTCTTGACCGTATGGTGGATGAGGTATGGGAGGTTACGGCTCCGGAAGAAATAAGAATCCGGCGGGCCATGCGTCGCGACGGATCGGACTATGACAGTATAAAAGCCCGCGTAGAGGCGCAGGAGGCGGCTTCTAAGGGCTCGCATCCGCGGGTATTCCGTATTGTCAATGATGGCGTGGAGCCGGTTGTTCCGCAGATCAGCAAGTTGTTGGGCCGAGTGTGCGCGGAGGGGTAAGCGGCGAGGCCGGGAGGATAGTGTATGAGTCGGCATCGGCTCCCACGGGGAGTTTGCCGCGGTAGCGTTCAAGAGTGTTTTTCGAGAAAGTGGCGTAGATCGGCGCGGATGGATTTTCCTGCGAAGGCCGGGCTACGGGTTTACCCATGGCATCGACTATTTCCGCGAGTCCGTCGTAGTCGCCGTAATCGTCCGTACCTGACCGGTCGGCTCCTACCCAGGGGGTCTGGTTCTCTATCGCCCTGGCCACGAGGAGATGGTGCCATGCATAACCGCGCGCGGTGGGCCAGTTGGCCGGAACGAGCATGATATCGTACCGCTGCCTGTCGTTGCGGCACCATACGGGGAAGCGTAGGTCATAACATATCACCATAGCCACATTCCATCCTCTGAAATTCACGACCGGCACTTCGGTATCTCCCTGTCCGTAGAGTTTCGCTTCGGGACTCAGGCAGAAAAGATGGCGCTTGTCGTAAAAAGTACATTTACCCGACGGTTCGGCGAAGAAGCCGGTGTTGAGGTATCTGCCTTCGTGAACGGAGAGAAAACTTCCGGCAATGGCGAAGTTGTGTTTCCGGGCCATTTCCGCAGCCCACTGCATGCTCCTGCCGGCACATGTCTCGGCAACATCCGAAAGGAGCTGTGTGTCGACAATGAATCCCGATGTGAAAAGTTCTGGAAGAACCACTATATCCGTATCGGTCTCGATAGAGTCAAGGACGGCGGTGGCATTTTTCAGATTGGCGTCTACATCGGCCCATTCTATATCGAACGGCACCGCCGCGACTTTCAGTAGAGTATCCTTCGGTGCCGGATTAACGGCGGTATTACAATCCCGGCTCATCGGTAGTGAATTTTTCAGGGTATCGGCCGGTAAAACGGCTGTAGAAATGTTTTACATAAGCGAGATCTGCGGCGATATCGCCGCTTGTCTCGAGCACGTCGCGCACCTGTATATGTTTTTTCGCGTAATCTATGGCGCCGAGGCATAGGGGCACATGCGCCTCGTGCGCTATCCGCAGGAAGCCGGTGTGCCATGTGGCGGTGCGTTTGCGTGTACCTTCAGGCGTGATGGCGATCACCAGCCGCTGCGATGTGCTGAAACGTTTTACGAGGTCTTCCACCAGCGACCCTTTTTTCTTCCCCCGGTGTACCGGCACACCACCTATGGCGCGCAGAAGATACCCCAGAGGGAAGAAAAACCATGATGATTTCATGAGAAATCCTGCTTTCCGCCCTACCGAACGTATGGCGAGTTCCCCCATTATGAAATCCCAGTTGGAAGTGTGGGGGGCGACGCATATAATGGCTTTAGGGAAGTCGGGAACGGAAATATCCACGGTCCATCCCGTTTTCTTCAGTATCAGGGCGGAAAGATTCATAGTCGTTAAGGGTTTGCTGGGTGAGGGTTTCTGTCAGACGAGGTTCTTTTTCGCTTCGCTGGCGGAAACGGGGAGTGCGCCGTTCATCTCATGAACGATCTCATTGACGCGGGCATAGAATTTATCGCGGAAAGATTTGAAAGCCTTGCGGTAATAGGCTGCGCGTGCGGCTGAATAGGCGCGCGAGGTCTCGAAGTCGGCCGGAGTCTTGTCGAATGAGAAATCTATGCCGGCGAGCGCGTTCGACTGGAGGTCGGCGATTTCCACTACGAGTTCTTTCATTTTCTTGCGGTCCACATCCTTGATGAAAGTATCCGCAATCATACATTCTGCCGCGAGATCGCCGCATACGTATCTCACCTCTTTCTTGAGGTCACGAAGTTTTGCCATTTCTTATGATTTTGGGGTTAACAATGGGTATTCATTATTCTGTTGAGGGCGGAGAGGGTGGGGGGAATCTTCACTACGCGGGAGGAGGAGGCCGTCGGGGGTGTGTATCCTGCCGGGAAACGTGGTGTGGCTCCGGTGATCGCCTTTACCGTAGTGGAGAAAATCGCCGGATGTGCGCTCGCGATAGCCACGCCGGTCTCGTCGCTTTTAAGTTTGTGCTCGAGAGCAGCGATGGCGGCGGCTGTCTGCGGCTCGGCGAGCATTTCGTTCTCGAGCCATAGCCGTCGCATCGTACCGGTAATGGCGTCGTCCGACAGTGAGACACCCTCCACTTCGGTCCGCAGCCTGTCGAGATCGCCGTCGTAAAGATCTATGATGCGGGCGAGATTCGAGGGGTTGCCGACGTCCATGGCGCGCGCCACTGTCAGGAGGGTATCGCGTGGGGCGAAATCGCCGCTCCTCAGATATTCAACAAATACGTCGTTGGCATTGTTGGCTGCGATAAACCTTTTGGCGGGAAGTCCGAGGGCTTTGGCCATAAGACCTGCCGAGAGGTTGCCGAGATTGCCGCAAGGCACGGCGAATACGATATCTTTTCCGGGGTGAGTTTCCGACACCCGGGCGTAGGCATGGAAATAATATATGATTCCGGGGAGCTGTCGCAGCAGGTTGATCGAGTTTGCCGATGTGATGCGGCGGGAGGGATATGATGCGGCGGCGTTGGCACGCACCACCTCCTTTGCCATCGCCTGGCATTGGTCGAAGGTGCCGTCGACTTCGATCGCCACCACATTCCTGACGGCGGCGAAACCGGCGATCTGCTGCCGGCTGAGTTCCCCCTTGGGGTAGAGGACGAACACACGTGTGTTCGCCGCACGGCTGAATCCGTCGGCTACGGCTGCGCCTGAATCGCCCGACGTAGCAACGATGATGTCGCGCGGACAGCCGTAGGCGGGATCGAGTTTCGGGAGAAGCCTGGCCATGAACCGGGCGCCGACATCCTTGAAAGTCAGTGTGGGCCCATAGAAGAGCTCGCACGAATATATCCTGTCCTTGACCCTGCGTACAGGGATCTGGAAGTTAAGGGCATCGAAAACGATCTGTTTCAGTTCCGGTGCCTGAACAATCTCTCCGAAAAGGGTGTTAGCTATGACGAACGCGATCTCCTGCAGCTGCATGTCGGGGAGGTTGTTGAACAGTGCGTTCGGAAGTTTCGGGAAAGTATCGGGCATATACAGTCCGCCATCGGGCGCTATGCCGTGGGCTATCCCCTGCGGCAGCGATACTTTCTGCGAGTTGCCTCCGGTGCTGTGAAGAATCATCTGATGGATTTCAGAAATAAATTGGGTATATTTTCAGATGTCTCCCAAACACAGTTGATCCGTGGTTTGCGGATATGTCAGTGTCGACTGGTTTTTGAGAGCCATCTTTCCTGATGCGGTTTTCTTTCCCACAAAATTAAACATTCGCGACAAGAAAGTCAAATATTATGTGTACTTTTGTGCTAAAGTTTTAACTTAAATTTTAACAATGAAGACGCAACAGGAGATTTTGCAGACTGTTACCGAGGCCGGCGAGCGTAAGGCCGCACTGGCTTCCGTACATGCCAATCTGTTGAAACTAATGGTGCTTTCCATGCTGGCCGGTGCTTTTATCGCCCTGGGCGGAGTGCTGTCGGTCGTGATAGGATACGGATTTCCCGGAATCTCCTCCTCGAATCCCGGGTTGCAGAAGCTGATGAGCGCGCTGGTGTTCCCTATCGGGCTGTTTCTGGTGGTCACTTTCGGGGCGGAACTTTTCACCGGCAACAATGCCGTGCTGATGCCTTCGACGCTCAGGAAGCGACACGGCATTGTTGCCGGTGGCCAACTGGGCGCTTGTGTGGCTCGGGAACTTC
>URZG01000166.1 GCA_900552325.1 uncultured Porphyromonadaceae bacterium
GGGATCAAGGCGCTGCGAGGGAAATTCCGGATGGTTGGGCGCATCGGGAAATCCCTGACATTCAAGCGCTATGGCGCAATAATCGGTATAGACTGCGGCCTCTTTCCCTGCGGGGGAGCCTGTAAGCCAGTTGCCGGTGTAGACCTGCATCCCGGGCTGATCGGTCAGAACGGTGAGAGTGCGGCCGGATACTGGATCGTGAAGAACTGCCGCGCGTTGCAGTTCGCCCGGTCGGGGCACGGAGTCGAAAGCCCAGCAGTGGTCGTACCCTTTGGCGTGGCGTAATGGAGTATAGTCGGCATGGAGGTCGCGTCCAACAGGTTTGGGACGGGAGAAATCCATGGGAGTTTCTGCCACAGGGAGAAGTCTCCCGGTAGGAGTGAGGTCGCCGTCTGTTTCCAGAAATGAATTCATGAACAGTGTCAGTTCGTGAGCGAGGGCGGCTGCGGGGCCTGCGGAGTGTCCGGTCAGATTCCAGTAGGCATGGTTGGTGAGGTTTATTATTGTGGGGGCGTCGGTCGAGGCCTGATAGTCGATGCGGAGTTTGCAGTCTTCATCCCATCGGTATGTTACCTTTACTGTAAGGTTGCCGGGGTATCCGGCGTCGCCGTCGTGAGAGTGAAGGGTGAAGCACACACTGTCGTTTCCTATGGTTTCACCGTGCCAGCGGCGGTGATGGAAGCCGTTGTCACCTCCGTGCAGGTGGTTGGGCGGTAGGTTGACAGGCAGATGGAATTCCTTGCCGTCGAGAGAGAATCGTCCGCGGGCGATGCGATTGGCGTAGCGGCCCGGAGTTTTGCCCGCTCCCGGTCCGTCGCCGAAATAGCTGTCGGCATCGGCGTATCCGAGCGTCACATCTTCAAGGTGCCCGTCGCGGTCGGGAACCTCCACGACAAGGATTCCCGCGCCTGTCTCCGCGAGGGTGACTTTGGCGCCGGCGTTGTTGGTTATCGTAAAAACGGCCACTGGGCCGTGCGAAGTAGATATAATCTCTTTCTTGATATTCATGGTTATTGCGGTGACTGTTGTCTGACTAATTTTCTGATGCAAAATTAAGGTTTTCCCGGCTGAAAAATGTAATTTTGTGATAATTTATGATTTCCACCGCATCCGGGCAGCTGGTTGAGGTTGTGCTCCCGCTGCCGCTTCACGCTTCGTTCACATACCGGATTCCTCCGGGCATGACCACCGCTCCGGCGGTGGGCCATCGTGTCGTCGTGCCGTTCGGACGGAAAAAGTTCTATACGGGAATCGTGACCTCTTTCCCACAGAAAGCACCCGAAGGGATGGAGGTGAAGGATGTGGCGCTGACGCTGGATGCCTCGCCGGTGGTGCGTCATCCCCAGATGAAACTCTGGGAATGGCTGGCCGATTATTATTTATGTGCGGTGGGCGATGTATATAAGGCTGCCGTGCCGTCGGGCCTGAAGATAGAGAGCGAGACTTTCGTTGAGCTTAATCCGGACTACGACTGGGAGGAGATGCCCCCCTCCGGCGACACGCAGGCGCTCATACACCAGCTGCTGGCAAAGGAGGGACACCTCACGGTGGCGGAGATTGTGGCGCGTCTTGACCGCCGCGGCACCAATGCCGAGCTCAACCGCATGATCGCTTCGGGTGCCGTGATCGTGTCGGAGAAACTTGTGGAACGCTACCGCACGCGCCGGGTGGCTTACGTGCGCTTCGCCGGTGGCCGCGATGGGGTGGCTGCAGCCTTCGCTGCTGCCAAGGGTGCACCGAAACAGGAACGTCTGCTGCTGGCCCTGGCCGAGCTCTCGGGCGCGCAACGTGCCGGCTCCGAGGTTCGTGAGGTTAGCCGTGCCGATCTTCTGGAGCGATCGGGTGTGACGGCGCCGATATTGAAGGCCCTGGAGAAAAAGGGGGTGGTGGAGATTTATAAGAAGGAGGTGAACCGTTTCCGTTATGACGGTCTTTCCGGCGGGGAACTGCCGGAGCTGTCGCCTGCACAGAAAGAGGCGCTTGCGGCTATCAACCTGAGCTGGCATGAAAAGGATACGGTGCTTCTCCACGGCGTCACCTCGTCGGGTAAGACGGAAATCTATATGCATCTTATCGACTACGTGCTGCGTCAGGGGAACCAGGCGTTGATGCTGGTGCCGGAAATCGCCCTCACAACTCAGCTTACGCGCCGCCTTCAGAGCGTGTTCGGTTCAAAGGTGGTGATCTACCATTCCAAATTCTCCGATAACGAGCGCGTGGATATATGGAAGAAACTGCTTGCCTCAACCGAGCCGTGTGTGGTGATTGGAGCCCGCTCGGCGGTGTTCCTGCCGTTCGCCAAGCTGGGACTGGTGATTGTCGACGAGGAGCATGAATCGTCGTATAAGCAGTTCGACCCCGCTCCGCGATACAACGGGCGCGACGCGGCGATGGTGCTGGCGTCGATGCATGGTGCCAAGACCCTTCTGGGGTCGGCCACACCTGCGGTGGAAACCTACTGGAAGGCTCTCAACGGTAAGTTCGGACTTGTGGAGCTTACGGAGCGTTACGGCCGGAACGTGCGCATGCCGTCCATGCATATCGTGGATATGAAGGCCGCCCGCAAATCCAAGACCGTGCGCGGCGCTTTGGCCATGACCACCATAGAAGCCGCGCGACATTCGTTGCGCGACGGGCGTCAGGTGATTTTCTTTCAGAACCGACGTGGATTCGCACCGATTGCACGCTGCCGCCAGTGTGCGTGGACCCCGAAGTGCGACCACTGCGATGTAGCGCTGGTGTATCACCGCAATTTCAATCAGCTGCGTTGCCACTACTGCGGGGCTGTGTATCCTCTTCCGAACGTCTGTCCGCAGTGCAACGAGCCGGCCATAGAGGTCTTGGGCTACGGTACGGAGCGCGTGGAGGATGAGATAACGGAGATTTTCCCCGAAGCCAAAGTGATGCGCATGGACCTCGACACCACACGCAACAAGGATTCCTACGAACATATCATCGACGATTTCTCGGCCGGCCGAGCCGACATCCTCGTCGGCACGCAGATGGTCACCAAGGGCCTGGATTTTCAGGGAGTGCGTACGGTGTGCGTGGTGTCGGCCGATTCAGTGCTCAACTATCCCGATTTCCGTTCGGGCGAACGTGCCTTCAACATGCTTGAGCAGGTGGCCGGGCGAGCCGGGCGCCGCGACGGCGAGCCGGGAAGCGTACTCATACAGACCTATGCCCCGGCGCATCCGGTCCTTTCCTACGTGGTGGCCCACAATTACCGTGGCTTCTACGAACGGGAAGTAGCCGAGCGGCAGCGCTATTTCTATCCCCCTTTCTGCCGCGTTATATATCTCTACCTCAAGCACCGCGATCCCGCGGCGCTCCGTCTCGTCGCCGACACATACGCCCGCACCCTCCGCGAACTCCTCGGCCAGCGGGTCTTCGGCCCCGAGGAACCCGGTGTGGCCCGCGTGCAGAACCTCTACATACGCCGCATAATGCTCAAAATCGAGCCCACAGCACCCATGCGTCAGCTCAAGGAGCTCCTCCGCGCCACCTACCTCCGGATGCATACCCTCCCCTCCATGAAGGGCACCATCCTCTACTACGACGTCGATCCCCAGTAACTTTATGCCTAAATTATGGGGGCGACAAGGGCGGTTTTCGGGGGGGATTTTAACAGAGGTGAGGAAAATGCATTAAGAAATGTATGTTTTTGAGCGATTTTTAGGCGTTTTTAAGCGGTTTTATTTGGCGGGATAAAGTAAGGTTTGTAAATTTGCGCGTGAATACCCCGCTGCTACGGCCGGAGACGTTACCACTCGGCCGGTCGCCATAAGGCGGGAAACCATGAAAAATATTACTACTCATATAACCGATTATCATGGCAGATAGCAAAGAAAAACTGTTCTCCCAGTTCCCCCCGGTGAGCTACGACACCTGGAGGGCAAAAGTGGACGCCGACCTCAAAGGCGTGCCTTTCGAAAAGAAACTGGTGTGGCGCACCAACGAGGGTTTCCAGGTGCAGCCCATGTATCAGCGCGCTGATATAGAGAATTTCAAGACCCTCGACTCCAATCCCGGAGAATATCCCTACGTTCGCGGTACACGCGACAATAACCACTGGCTGGTGCGTCAGGAGATTATCGCCGATACTCCCGCCGAAGCGAACGCCAAGGCGCTCGATGTGCTCGGCAAAGGTGTGACCTCGCTCGGTTTCAATGTCAAGGAGCCGACCCGCGAGGCTGTTGTCGCCATGCTCGAAGGCATCGACCTGGAGAAGGTTGAGGTCAACTTCAGCTGCTGCCCCCGTTGCTCTGTGGAGCTGGTGCAGGCTTTGGCTGAGGTACTTAAAGAAAAAGGCGCTATGGATGCGTTCCGCGGTTCTGTGGAATACAATCCCCTCAAACCGGCGTTCCGTCACGGCGCCGAGGTGAATACCGTGAATGTCACGGAAACCGCCAAGGCTCTCCTGGAGGAAGCACGCGCGATTCCAGGCCTGAAAGTGCTGTCGGTCAACTCCGATACCTTTAACAATGCAGGTGCATATATATATCAGGAACTGGGTTATGCCCTGGCATGGGGTGCCCAGTGGATGACACTCCTCACCGATGCCGGTGTGGATGCCTCGGATGCCGCACGCCGCATCAAATTCAACATGGGAATTTCGTCGAACTACTTCATGGAGCTGGCCAAGTTCCGCGCGGCCCGTATGTTGTGGGCGCAGATCGCCCGGCAGTACGGCGCTGACGAGGAGGCCTGCAAAATGGAGTGTCACGCTGTGACATCGCGTTTCAACCAGACGCTTTTCGACGCCCATGTGAACCTGCTCCGCTCGCAGACCGAGGCCATGTCGGCCGCTCTTGCCGGAGTTGACTCCATCACAGTGACTCCGTTCGACGCTCCCTATCAGACTCCCGACGAGTTCTCGCAGCGCATAGCCCGCAACCAGCAGCTCCTTCTCAAAGAGGAGAGCCATCTCGACAAGGTGGCCGATCCTGCCGGCGGTTCTTATTACGTGGAGACTCTCACCGTGTCGCTCGCCAAAGAGGCTTGGAAACTCTTCATGGAGGTTGACGATAACGGCGGTTTCTTCCCCTGTGTCAATGCCGGGAAGATCCAGGAAGCCGTGAACGCATCCTGCCGCAAGCGCCACGACGATATGGCACGCCGCAAGGAGGTTCTCCTCGGTACCAACCAGTTCCCCAACTTCAACGAGTTCGCCGCCGAAAAGATAAAGAACGGCACATCCGCCGCCGCCGAACTGGCCGTTGTGGAGGGTGTTCCCGCCGAGACCGGCAAGGGTTGCGGCTGCAAGGGCGAGTGCTCCACCGATGCCGCCCGCACTCTGTGCGACACCCGCATGGCAAGCGACTTCGAGCTTCTGCGTCTCGCCACCGAGAAAGCCCCCAACCGTCCGAAGGTGTTCATGCTTACTATCGGCAACCTGGCAATGCGTCTGGCCCGCGCCCAGTTCTCCTCCAACTTCTTCGGCTGCGCCGGTTACGAGATTATCG
>URZG01000167.1 GCA_900552325.1 uncultured Porphyromonadaceae bacterium
GGTAAATGGGCTTACTATTTCCCTTACCTCAACAAAGTCATCGCCGCTCCTGAGGAAGCTGCCGACGAGCGCGGCGTGGTCACCACCGACTACCAGAACCTCCTCGAAGAGGAATGGAAAGCCGAGCTGGCCCGCAAATATCCCGCCAAAGTCAACGAAAAAGTCCTCAGGAAAGCGAAATAATACCGATATACAGGTAGCTTAAAGTTTCAGCTAAAAGTATTTTAAGGTGTCGCCTCCATGTCAGAATGGAGGCGACACCTTAATTTTGTGTTAAATAATACAGATATATTTTGATATAGGTGTTATAATATATATCTTTGTGCTGTTATAAGTATATTATATATTCAATATATTTTTCTTATGGAAAATGTCGTAAAATTGCAAAGGAAGAATCTTGATCTTCCCGTAGATGTATGGCGTAAACTTGGCGCGTTGGCGGCATTGCAGGGCACAAGTCTCAAATCATTCGCGGAGCGTTTGCTTGCAGCAAAAGCTGCTCAGGTTGAGGTTATTGTGAACGATAATCCCTCTCCTTCGGGAGATATATGGTGGGAAAATCCGGAGAATGTAGCTAAGGTGGACCGTGCGATCAGGCAGAATGAAGCCGGTGAAGGTGATGTAAAGACTCTTGATGAAATCAAGGAGTTCCTGGGTTTATGAGCTACCGGTTGAAATTTACACCCGAAGCGATGGAAGACCTTGCCCGGTGGAAACGCAGTGGCCGGAAGAAAGTGCTTAAAAAGATTATGGTTCTTCTGGAGGAATTGTAGGAGCATCCTCAGACCGGCACGGGGCATCCGGAGGAACTTAAAGGTGACAGAAGCGGCCAGTGGAGCCGCACCATAGATAAAAAAGAACCGGCTTGTTTACATCATACAGGATGATGAGGTGATGATAGTGGTACTTTCCATGATGGGGCACTATTCTGATAAGTAGAAAGGAATAGTATTATCCGCAACCATACCATGAACGGAGGAAAACTCGATAAAAACAGGGCAAAAAAGTGTCCTTCTTTTGCTATTTGAAAAAAAATGCGTAAATTTGCAGGCCATTACTCCGAATCGCCCTACCAGCGATGCTTCCAACAAATTTTGATTTATAATTTGTAGAACTACAAAATAATGAAAAAAGATCTTCATCCCTCCAACTACCGTGAGGTTGTTTTCAAAGATATGTCGAACGAGGAAATTTTCATCACCCGCTCGACCGTCGCTGCCAAGGAAACTATCGAAATCGATGGCGTGACCTATCCTCTGGTGAAGCTTGAAATCACAAGCTCTTCCCACCCCTTCTTTACCGGCAAGCAGAAGCTCGTCGACACCGCAGGTCGCGTCGACAAATTCCGCTCCCGCTACGGCGACCGCAAAAAGAAATAATCCGGCTCCCATGCCGCATAACAGCCGGTGCTCGGCACAGGCTATACAAAAAGGTCCGCACTCCGATGTGGGCCTTTTTGTTTATAAATGGGAATAGTGAGAAATTTTGGGATGCGGGGGGCTTTTTCCAGCGCTTTTTTGTATCTTTGCACACTACGAACAAACTAAACATACTACATATATTTCACTATGGCAACTAAACCGTTCCATTATCAGCCGATGTTTCCGCTCGGCCCGGATACCACTGAGTATTACCGCCTTACTTCCGACTATGTGAAGGTGGAAAACTGGGGTGGCCATGAATTTCTCGTTGTTGACCCCGAAGCGCTGACGGTGCTCGCCCGCCAGGCCACGCACGACAATGCCTTCATGCTCCGTCGCGAGCACAACGAGATGGTTGCTAAAATTCTGCACGATCCCGAGGCTTCGGATAACGACAAGTTCGTGGCTCTGACGATGCTCCGCAATGCCGAGATCGCCGCAAAGGGTGAGCTTCCCTTCTGCCAGGATACCGGTACGGCTATCGTGCACGGTGAAAAGGGGCAGCGTGTCTACACCGGCTGCGACGACGCCGAGAAGATCTCGCGTGGCGTTTACGACACATACACCACCGATAACCTGCGTTATTCGCAGAACGCTCCTCTCACCATGTATGACGAGGTCAACACCGGTTGCAACCTCCCCGCGCAGATCGACATCCATGCCGGCGAAGGCGACGAGTACCACTTCGTGTTCGTAGCCAAAGGTGGCGGTTCGGCCAACAAGACTTACCTCTATCAGGAGACCAAGGCCATCATCAATCCCAAGACCCTCGTGCCCTTCCTCGTGGAGAAGATGAAGACACTCGGCACGGCGGCCTGTCCTCCCTACCATATCGCTTTCGTTATCGGCGGCACTTCGGCCGAGAAGAATCTCGAGACCGTGAAGAAAGCCTCCATCAAATATTACGACAATCTCCCCACAACCGGCAACGAATACGGCCGCGCTTTCCGCGACGTAGAGTTGGAAAAAGAACTCAAGAAAGCTTCGGAGGAGATCGGTCTCGGCGCCCAGTTCGGCGGCAAATATTTCGCCCACGACATCCGCGTGATCCGTCTACCGCGTCACGGCGCTTCCTGCCCCATCGGCATGGGTGTGAGCTGCTCCGCCGACCGCAACATCAAGGCTAAGATCAACCGCGATGGTCTCTGGCTGGAGAAACTCGATGCCAACCCCGGTGAGCTTATCCCGGAGGAGATGCGTAACCCCGAGGAATCCAACGCTGTCAACATCGACCTCAACCGCCCGATGCCGGAGGTTCTCGCTGAGCTCGACAAGTATCCCGTGGCTACCCGTCTGAACCTTACCGGTACCATCATCGTAGGGCGCGACATCGCCCACGCCAAGATCAAGGAGCGCCTGGATGCCGGAGAACCGATGCCGCAGTATCTGAAGGATCATCCTATCTATTATGCCGGTCCAGCCAAGACTCCCAAGGGTATGCCTTCCGGCTCGTTCGGCCCCACCACCGCCGGACGTATGGACCCCTACGTAGACCAGTTCCAGAAAGCCGGCGGCTCGATGATCATGATCGCAAAGGGAAACCGCAGCCAGCAGGTGACCGACGCCTGCAAGAACAACGGCGGTTTCTACCTGGGTTCAATCGGCGGTCCGGCTGCCGTGCTCGCCTCCAACTCCATCAAGAAAGTGGAACTTCTGGAATATCCCGAACTGGGCATGGAAGCCATCTGGAAGATCGAGGTCGAGAACTTCCCCGCATTCATCCTTGTTGACAACAAGGGCAACGACTTCTTCAAGAAAATACAGGAGAAGTGCGCCGCCTGCCCTATGGCCAAATAAAAATCGATTTATCCCAATATATTAATGGCACATAAAGCATTATTAATGATTCTCGACGGCTGGGGAATCGGCAACCACACCAAAAGTGACGCCATCTTCTCCACGCCGACCCCTTACTGGGACTCTCTGCTGAAAAATTATCCCCATTCCCAGCTTCAGGCCTCCGGCGAAAACGTAGGTCTGCCCGACGGTCAGATGGGTAATTCCGAGGTGGGTCACCTCAATATCGGCGCCGGACGCGTGGTCTACCAGGATCTGGTGAAGATCAACCGCGCCATCGCCGACGGCTCTATCGCGAAGAACCCCGAGATCGTGAGCGCTTTCTCCTACGCACGCGACAATGACCGCGCCATCCATTTCATGGGCCTCACCTCGAACGGCGGCGTACACTCGTCGCTAGAGCATCTCTACGCCCTCTGCGACCTGGCAAAACAGTACGGACTCAAGAAGGTATATATCCACTGCTTCATGGACGGCCGCGACACCGATCCCCGTTCGGGTAAAGGCTTCATCGAGGAGCTGCAGGCCCACTGCGACAAGTCGGCCGGTGTGATCGCCTCCATCGTAGGACGTTACTACGCGATGGACCGCGACAAGCGCTGGGACCGCCTCGAGAACGCCTATGACGCGCTCGTCTACGGCGAGGGCGTGCAGGATCCCGACCCCATTCATGCCATTGAGGAGAGCTATAAAAACGGCGTGACGGACGAATTCGTCGAGCCCATCGTCTGCGACAAGGACGGCATGATCTCCGACAACGATTCGGTCATCTTCTTCAACTACCGCCCCGACCGCGCCCGCGAGATCACCCGCGCGTTCGTCGATCCCGCGTTCGACGGCTTCCAGCGCGAGTATTTCCCCGTCACCTACGTCTGCAACACCGAGTACGACGCCACCATGCCGAACGTGCTCGTTGCCTTCCCGCGCATCAGCGTGAAAAACGGCCTTGGCGAGTACCTGAGCAAGATGGGCATGACCCAGCTGCGCATCGCCGAGACCGAGAAGTACGCCCATGTCACGTTCTTCTTCAACGGCGGCGTCGAGGACCCGTATCCCGGCGAGGACCGCGTACTCGTCGCGTCCCCGAAGGTCGCGACCTACGACCTCCAGCCCGAGATGAGCGCCTACGAGGTCGCGAGCAAGTGCGTCGAGCGCATCGAGTCCGGCAAGTACGACGTCATCATTCTGAACTTTGCCAACTGCGACATGGTCGGCCACACGGGCGTCTTCGACGCCGCTGTCAAGGCCGTCGAAACGGTCGACGAGTGCGTCGGTCAGGTCGTGGAGGCGACGCTCAAGATGGGCGGCATCGCGATGATCACCGCCGACCACGGCAACGCCGAGCAGATGCTCCAAGCCGACGGTAAGAGCCCGATGACCGCGCACACGACGAATGTGGTGCCCTTCATCCTCTGCGGCGCGGGTACCGAGCTGCGCGAGGGCCGCCTCGCCGACATCGCGCCGACGATCCTCGACGTGATGGGCCTTGAGCAGCCCGCGGAAATGGACGGCAAGACGCTGATCGTCCGCTAAAAAATCGAATCTGCCATGTTTAGAAAAAGCTCTGACGGTACACACTACCGTCAGAGCTTTTTTGCTCGCAATTTTCGCACGAGCCGCAAAGCGGCGGAAAGGATGAAACATGGCAGGATCGAACGGCCGCGCAAAGCGGCACTTCTTCGGCGGGACGGGCTTATACATAGCCCTGTTCCTCGGTGTGACGGCGCTGGCCGTCGCGGGCTATTGGACGCTGCTGCCGAAAAATACGACGGACAAGGACGCGGAGAACGTCTCCTCACAGGTGGAGCTTCCCGTGCAGGACGAAACGCCGCAGATGCCGGAGGCGGAGCTGCCGCAGGAGGCGGCAAAGCCGGCAGAGCCGGTGGAGGAGCCGCCCGAGGACCTCGCCGCGATGAACGAGGCAGCGGGCGCGGAGGACAGCATTCCCGCCATGGAGAGCACGACGGACGTGACGCCCGAGGCGCCACGGCTCGTGGTCGCGCCGCTCGTGGGGGAGGAGGTCGCGGCGTTTTCGGTCGATGAGCTCACGTATAACGAGACGCTTGGCGACTGGCGCACGCACGACGGCATCGACATCGCCGCCGAGGTCGGCACGCAGGTGATCGCCGCGTGCAGCGGCGTTGTGACGGCGGTGCGCGACGACGACATGATGGGCACGCTCGTGACCATCGCGCACGACGAC
>URZG01000168.1 GCA_900552325.1 uncultured Porphyromonadaceae bacterium
TAAGAAGGATGCCTTGAATTTCTTTGAGAACTTGTAGGAGAGATTGGTCTGGTAGTCGAAGAAGTTCGGATCATATTCCCCTTTCGTCTCCATGGAGGAGAGGAGCGATGCGGCGCGTTTGTAGCGGACGCCGTGCAGCTGCGAGAAACGGCGTGAGGAGGTGCCCAGGGAGGCCGACGCTCCCATCAGCGAGCCCGAGACGGATGCCTCGAATGCTTCGGGATCCTTGTATGTGATATCGAGTGCCGACGACATCTTGTCGCCGTACTCCACGCCGAAACCGCCGGTGGAGAATCCTATGGCACCCACCATGTTTGGGTTGATGACGCTCAGACCCTCCTGCTGACCCGATGTGATAAGCTGGGGGCGGTAGACTTCTATGCCGTTGATATATACTGAGTTTTCGTCGTATGTGCCGCCGCGTACGGAGTACTGGCTCGACATTTCATTGTTGGAGTTTACGCCCGCGAGGGTAGACAGCATGGACTCTACGGAACCGCCCGATGCATCGGCGGCCAGGGCGTAAGAGCTCTGGTCGATGGTCTGCATCTGGTTGGTCTGTTTGCGGAAGTCGGTAACCTCTATCTCCTGGAGTGTGTGATCTTTCGGGCGCATCTGCACGCTCAGCGCCATATCCCCTTTGGGGTTTATGAGCTGACGCCTGAGTTCGTCGTAGCCTATGCAGGAGAATACCACGGTGATGGTGTCAGCCGCCGGAGCCGACAGTTTGTAGGAGCCGTCGAGTCCGGTGGTTGTACCTATGGCCGTGCCGGCTACGCGCACGGTGACGAACTCCATCGGCGAACTCTCCATATCGGAGACCTTGCCGTGGATCTGTACCTGCGCGGCGACATATAACGGTGCCAAAAGGCACGCAGCCAACAATATAAAGTATGTGATAAGGGACTTTGCCTTCATTAAAATCGCGGTTTGACGTATAATTAACGTAAAAAACCGCGATTAATTATGTAGAAGTAATTTAAACAGCTTCTAAACGGCCAAAGTCAGGTTGCTCGGCTATGATGCGGAGCGCTCGGAGTGTGTGCCGGAGGCAAAGTGGAGGCGGTTCATCTCTATCGGAGTCAGTTCCGTGGCTCCGGGTATCTCGGTTTTTGGTATTGTTACGGGTTTCATTTGCGCGATTTGATAAAATTCATCAATCGGTTGACGGCAAGCAGGGCGGCTGCGTAGGCGCTGCCGGCAAGAACAAGATGCAGCCAGTCAGGTGGCCATGCGTCATGCCATCCGCCGCTCCACAGATATGCGCCGAGCTGGAGCCACAGCAGGGCCTGGGTGGTGAGGCATAATGTGCACCAGGTACGGGCACGGAACTTCTGATACCATACGCTCCAGAATGTGAAGGGGAGGCAACAGGCGTTTATCGGTGTCAGCACAGGAAGCGCGCCCGGGTAGAGGAGCAGAATCAGCGTTGATATGGCGAAGTAGCTTATCCCGACCTCGCTCCAGAAGAAGATCCCGAAGAAGGAGGAGGCTTTCCGGGCGAGGACCGTTTCGCATCCATGCTCACGGATAATGGAACAGATCCGGTCGGAATAACGGTTCTTTATATTGAGTGTCTTGAGGATCAGCATCCATGTGACTGTGATTCCGGCTATATCGACGAGCAGAAGCGCTGTTGTGGATACACCGTGCGCGTAGCCGTCGGCAATATATGCGAAAACGACAAGGAACGCCACGCAAAGCCACAATATCCAGGTCTTGGCTCTCCCGATAATCTCCATAATCCGGTTATGGCGATAGTCTGGTTCGGCGGAATCGGGTGTCGGGAAGGCCTGGAGCACAACGCCCGTGAACTCGTTTGTAAAACTGTTGAATGGCTGGGTGACCTGTCGGCCGAAGACCTGATAACACACATCGCCTGCGGGGGTGAACTCCGTGACGATAACGAATGCATCTTTTTTCTGTGCGAGGAAAGGCACAGGCACATCCCTCACCGCTTTTTTATCGGAGAGGGATAGTGCCCGTGAATCCACACCATAACTTTTAAGTAGTCTGCCGAAGCCGAACAATGACTGGAAAGGCATTTTACGGAAAGCATCATCGCTTGCCGTGGCGGTGTGCGGCACCTGCATCCGGGTGAGAAAGTCGCTCAGGATTGTCGCCATTCGGAATCAGATATATTCTTCCACTTTAGACAGGAGTGTCTGTCCGTCGATCTCACCCACCGTACGCCACATTTCCTGTCCGTCGCGGTACACGATGAAAGTAGGGACGGATTTGGCGCCGAGTTCGTCTGCGAGACCGCCGTTGCGGTCGATATCAAACTGGTACACTGCTGCGCGACCGTCAAGAAGCGCTTTCAGGTCCTCCACTACCGGAGCCATGCGCTGGCAATGAGGGCACCATGTAGCGTAAAATTCCACGAGAACAGTTCCCTTCTCGTTCATCAGACTGTTGAGTTTTTCTTTATCCATTTCGCGTATATTTGTAATTTTGCAGTTAAAACAACAGCCATAGCAGTTTTGTTACAATTTTAAGACTGGTTAACTTTATACATTATCCTGATATGGTAGTATTCGACTTGGACGATACATTATATAAAGAGCGGGATTTCGTGACCTCTTCGTTCAGGGTTATCTCCCGCGAGGCGGCGCGTCGTGGCATCATATCCTACGAAAAGGCGCTCTCCATTCTCTATGGCTCACGCGACGGAGCCGGAGCGTTTTCAGGTCTGGCAGCCGAGATTGCGTCACGCGCTCCGGGATGCGGGCTCTCCGAGGAATGGATGGTGAATACATACCGCACGCACCAACCCGACATTACCCTGTCGCCGGAGACTCTGCATGTTCTTGAGGAACTGAAACGAAAGGGAATAAAGACGGGGCTGATTACGGACGGGCGTTCCAACACGCAGCGCGCAAAAATCAAGGCTCTGGGCCTGGAGCGTTTTATGGAGCCCGGTAACATACTTATTTCGGGGGAGACGGGATTCGATAAAAATCACCGCGAACCTTTCGTCATGATGATGGAGCGTAATCCGGAAGAAAAGGGTTTCATTTACGTGGGTGACAATCCGGCCAAGGATTTCGTATGGCCTAATTCCCTGCGATGGCTGACCGTGCAGCTTGACGACTCCGGAGGGATGAACATCCATCCGCAGGATATGGACCGCCCAGATTCTTTTCTGCCACGGTATCATATCGGCTCTCTCTCTCAGCTGCTTTCAGGTGAAATACCGATAGCCTGAAAATAAATCGCCGCACCATGTTCATTTCATGGTGCGGCGATTTGTTTCGCGGGGGAGAGGGTTATCAGCGTGCTACACGGATCGAGGCATCGGCTCCGCGGCGTTCGATGTAGAGAGAGCCTGCTGCGGGAGCGGCGATACGCACACCCTGGAGGTTGTAATATTCTGCGGGTACATTGGCGGACGAACTGCCGTCAGCGCTCACCGAACCGATACCCACATAGTCGGGCAGGGGGGCGGCGGGGGTGGTGTCGCGAGCCGGCTCTTCGGTCGTGCCCTCGGTTTCGTAGTCGCCGAACTGACCTTTGAGCCAGTTGGTTTTCTGTGCCAGCATCTCCACGACACGGTCGCGGCGGGGCATGATGTCGGAGTTGTCGGCTACACTCTGACCTCCGTCGGGTACAGGCTGGTCGGCCCAGCGGCGACGGTCGGCTTTGGCTGCTTCGGCGATGTGGCCGATATAGTCGTCGATTTCATCGGTGATACCTTTGTAGCCGGTGTTCATGAACCATAGCCAGGTCTCGCGAACCTTGTCGTTGAACTTCTCGTTGGTACGGATCGAGGGGATCCATGTATTGCCGAAGGGATCGTTGTCGTAGAAGAATCCGTCGGTAGGGCCGGAAAAGGCGTTACCGCAGTCCCAAAGTGGGGAGAAATGCCATTTCTGCCCTTCGCCGCGATCGCGGAAAAGATAGGTGGAGCCGTGATAGGATTCGGTGTGAGAGATAATCTCCTCCACGAGATAGTAGCGGGCGGCGTCGTCAAGGTCGAGATAGCGCCAGAGGTCATCGGAGTTATTGCCTACGGCGTCGTTCATTGCGGAGAACTGGTCGGTGACGAAACGACGCTGCAGCTCGGAGTATTCCTCGGGGGTGTCGAATGTTATGCGGAGCGCGTCGAGATAATGGTCGTCGACGCAGCTCTTCTCGTCCATGCGGATCTGGTTTTCCTCCTCGTCGTAATTGTCGAGTTCAACAAGATAACCGCCCGAGATGAGCGACGGGTCGGAAACGTTGTCGTCGAGTTCGGTGATGTTCACTCGATCCTCTTCTAAGCGGATTGACTCGGTGAGGAAGTACAGACCGCGGTAGTCGCCGTTGATAACCACCTCCACGGGTTGCTGGGCAGGGGTCCAGGGGAGACCGATGCGGCGGCCGAGGCTGAAGCCGGTGAAGTTGCGCAGGTAGCCGTAACCGTCGTCGGCATGGGCAAGAATGGCGAAGTGCTTGCTTTTTGTGAGGCCGAGCATCTTCTGTTTGGAGCCTAATTTGAGTTTGAACGGTTTTTTCGAGAATCCTTTACGGGTCCAGTTGCCGCGCGCCTTGATTTCGAGGGGGAGCGGTTCCTCTTTCGAGCCGATGTTTTTGGCACCTTCATCGGCAAGCCACTGGCAGTCGTTGATGTCGAGCCAGTATTCGCCGCTGAAATAATTTTTATGGTCGAGGTCTTTGGAGATAATCTCGTTGTCGAACTGGCCGTCGGGGCCGTACACATTGATGTACAGTACGGGCAGTGTGCCTGAGATACCGGAGACAGGGGGCTGTTCGCCGCTGACGGTGAACGAGATTCCGGTGGTGGCGTCAGTTGTGTAAGTGAAAGTTATTGTAATGTCGTTCACGCCGTTGCAGCCGAAATTCGCACCACCACGGCGTGCTGTAAGGTTTGCTGAGGCTGAGATGACGACCTCGCCGGCGGTCTCCGAGTCGGCGCCGAAGTTGTCGGTCCAGTCGTCATTGGCTATTTTGAATTCACCTTCAAGGTGATCGAGGTGGAGAGTGTACGTGTCGCCTTCACGGTTGAACCGGTAGTTGTCAACGGCGTTCCATTGCCCTTCGTTTCCTATTTTGTTACCGCGGAGATACATCACCGGGTAACCGTCGCCGTCGGTAGTGCCACCGAAAGCGTTCGCGCCTGCGGCCAGCGAGATAGCCGCACACGTCAACAGATTCTTTAAGTTCATGGTTTGCAAGAATGTAGTAAGATTTTTATCACAGTGCAAAGTTACGTATTATTTAACGAATTAACAAATTCGGAAATTGTTTTGAACCGATTGTTTTCTTTTCTTGCCGCGTCTTGCCGGTCATTTCCG
>URZG01000169.1 GCA_900552325.1 uncultured Porphyromonadaceae bacterium
CGTCATCGATAAGTTTTATTCCGAATTTTGTGGGGATCATTGGGAGGGCGCCGAGAGCCCAGCGCTTCCACATGGGGGTATAGTCGTCGGGTTCCTTCAGGCAGCAAAGGTGCCCGAAGGTCCACGTCACACAGTAGCCGCCACCCTCGTAGAAGCCATCGTGTCGGTGGTCTGCCTTGAGGATGCCGGCTATATCGCGTGCTACACTCGGCTTCTCGGTGATGCAGAGTATCATTATGTTACTGACGGGCGGGAGCTGTTACGTCGCCTTTCTCGGTGTGGAAAGTGAGGGTGGCGGTGCGGGGGAGTGTGCCCTTGAAGGGGAAGTCAACCTCGATTACCTGCACGCCGGTATCCTCGAACTGGAAGTAACGCTCGAAGTCCACGCCGTCGATGTCGGTGGCCTTGATGAGTTTGGAGCCGATGTTGAGGTCGATGCCGTCGATGCGCTGCGAAGTGCCGGGGATACCCATGATGACGATCTGGAGGCGCACGCCGTTGTCAGTGGGGGTGACCTTATCGGGGATGATATTGATCTCGGCGTCAAGCTGATTTACCTGAGCCTGCGCGGTCTGCGGAGCCACAGCCACGGCACCGCCGACGAGCAGGGGGACGTTGAGCCCCAGAGGGATGAACATGCCCAGGCAGAAGGCAAGCGCGGGCACGCCGAGCCAGTTGAGCAGCAGGGCGAGCACCACACCGGTGAGGTAGAGGATCCAGGGGGTGTCGCCGCCCATCATGAGGGGTTCGATCACCTTTGCCATGGCGTTGGCCTGGGGTGCCACGAGGGCGTTCTCGCCGGCGAAACCGTAGACCTTGTTGAGCACCAGGATAACGCCGCCTACCGTGGCTGCCGATACCAGGGTGCCGAGGAATTTCCATGTCTCCTGCTTGCGGGGCGTGGAACCGAGCCAGTAGCCTACCTTGAGGTCGGTCACGAAGCCGCCGGCCATGGAGAGCGCCGTGCAGACTACGCCGCCGATAACCATAGAGGCCACGATGCCCGACGACCCTTTCAGACCGATTGCCACGAAGATTGCCGAGGCGATGATGAGGGTCATGAGGGTCATGCCCGACACGGGGTTCGAGCCTACGATGGCGATGGCGTTGGCTGCCACAGTGGTGAAGAGGAAGGCAATGATGGCCACTACCACCCATGCCACGAGTGCCTGCCACCATACATGGATCACGCCGAACCAGAAGAAAAGGAGTACGGCCACGAGGGCGATGGCGATGAAGAACACGATGTGCTTCATGGAGATGTCCCACTGCCAGCGCACGGGGCGCGCCGTAGACTGGGAACCCTTGAACTCACGTCCGGCAAGTCCTACGGCCTGGCGTATGATTGGCCACGATTTGATGATGCCGAGCACGCCGGCCATGGCGATACCGCCGATACCGATCATTCGGGCATAGTTGCTGAAAATCTCCTGCGAGGTCATCGCCTGGATGTCGGTGTTGCCGTATGTGCCCATAAGGGGGATGATCACCCACCACACGAACAGCGATCCGGCAGTGATGATGAAGGCATAGCGCAGACCGATGATGTATCCCAGACCCAGCACTGCGGCCGAGGTGTTGCAGCTCATCACGAGTTTGGTCTTCTCCTCTATAACCTGGCCCCAGTGGAACACGGTGGTCTGTAGAGTTCCGGCCCAGAGGCTGAAGGTCTCCACAATATAGTCGTAGAGTCCGCCGATAAGCGATGCGATCACAAGCACCTTGGCCTGCGATCCACCCTCCTTGCCGGCAGTCTGGCCCGAGGCGAGCACCTGAGTGGTGGCCGTGGCTTCGGGGAAGGGGTATTTGCCGTGCATGTCCTTCACGAAATATTTGCGGAAGGGGATGAAGAAGAGTATGCCGAGCACGCCTCCGAGGAGGGAGCTGAGGAAGATCTGGAGGAAGTTCACCGAGATTTCCGGATATGTGGCCTGGAGGATGTAGAGGGCGGGGAGGGTGAAGATGGCACCGGCCACGATCACGCCGGAGCATGCGCCGATCGACTGTATGATTACGTTTTCACCCAGGGCGTTCTTGCGTCCGAGTGCGCCTGACAGACCCACGGCGATGATGGCGATGGGGATTGCGGCCTCGAACACCTGGCCCACTTTCAGTCCGAGGTAAGCGGCTGCTGCCGAGAAAATCACGCACAGGATCAGACCCATGGTAACGGAGTAGGGGGTTACCTCGCGGTAATCGCGCGCCGGATGCATCATAGGGCGGTACTGCTCGTCGGCTCCCAGCTCGCGGAACGCGTTCTCCGGCAGCTGCACGGGATCGGCGTCCTCGATCATGAGGTCCTGCTGTGCCGCCGATGCCGCGGGCTGCTTTGACAGCGCCGGGTCGGTGGTAGTTTTGTTGCTTTTTGCCATAGTAAGTTATGTGATATGATTTGTTTTCAGACAGCGGGCGGCTGTGCGCCGGGTTTGGCGGTGGGACGGGCGAGGATATCGAACGAGTCCACGTAGATTTCCGTCACCTTGCGCTTGATGGCGTTGAAGTCCTGCCATACGCGGGTGCGCAGTTTACCCTCGAGGTACAGTTTCGTACCTTTGGTGATATATCGTTCGGCGGTAAGAGCGGCGTCATCCCACATTATGATGTTGTGCCACTCGGTGATCTCCTGGCCGGACGTGAGCCTTTCGGATGTAGCGAGTGAAAAGGAGGCATAAGGCCGCTTCCCCACGTAATTGATCTCGGGGTCGCGTCCCACATTGCCTACCAATATTACTTTGTTTACCGACATGCCGCAAAATTACATCTTTCTTACCCAAAATACAAATCCAGTGGCTGTTTTCCGGACTTTTGCATGATGAAATTCTTTGTAAGGAGATAAAATACAAAGCGAGGCTGACGGCCGCGGGAGTGCGGGGTCAGCCTCGTTTCTCTTCCGGCAAGCGGGCGGAGACCCGGGTGGGGAAGGGGATATGCGGTAACGCAGATTACTTCAGGATGTCTTTAACGGCATCGTTGGGTACCATCTGCTCCTGGAAAGTGTAAGCGCCGGTTTTGGGCGACTTCACCATCTTGATTACTTTGGAGTAGGTACGGCCTTCGCCTTTCTGAAGTGATGCGACGGTTTTCTTTGCCATATCGTGTGTAGGTTAAGGGTGATGAAGGGAATCTTATTTGATTTCTTTGTGAACGGTGACACGTTTGAGGATGGGGTTGTATTTCTTCAGCTCCAGACGCTCGGTTGTGTTCTTACGGTTCTTGGTGGTGATATAGCGGGAGGTGCCGGGCATGCCGCTTGCTTTGTGTTCGGTGCATTCGAGGATCACCTGTACTCGGTTGCCTTTTGCTTTCTTTGCCATTGTGTAAGGTGTCGTTTACTTTTTAAAAGACCAGTGTTTTGATTTCGGTGATAAAACCTTTCTCAGCAGCCTGCTTGATGGCGGCGTCGAGACCCATCTTGTTGATGGTGCGGAGGCCGGCGGCGGATACATTGAGCTCCACCCAGGTGTCCTGTTCCACCCAGTAGAACTTGCGCTTGAAAAGGTTCACATTGAAGCGGCGCTTTGTGTGGCGCTTCGAGTGCGATACGTTATTACCGGTAATCGCTTTTTTGCCTGTAATCTGACAAATCTTTGACATGGCTGTTCGGTTGATTTTCTTTTGTGGAATTCAGAATGAAAGGGCGGGGAGTGCGTAAGCAACTGCCTGCCTGATAGAGGTTTTGGAGGCCGCCATCCGGATTCTCATATCGCCCCGGCTGCATCACGGCCGGAGGCTTTCAACGCAGGAGCCTCAAAACAGAGTGCAAAGTAACTCATTTTTTTCGTAATAGGCAAATTTTTTGGGTGTTAATTGAAAAATTTGTACTTTCGCATACTCAAAAGAATATTGACGACGATGAAAAACGGTTTTTTTAGAGTCGCGGCATGTGTGCCCTCCGTGACGGTGGCCGACCCCATGGCCAACGCCCGCGCCATAGTGGAGCTGGCCCGTGAGGTCGATGCCCTGGGAGCGGAGCTGGCGGTATTTCCCGAGCTTTCGGTGTCGGGCTACACCTGCGGCGACCTGTTCCATAACGCCACACTGCTCGACGGCTGCCGCGAGGCCATGAAATATATATGCGACGCCACACGCGCGCTTGACGTATGCCTGGTGGTGGGTGTGCCCCGTTTCGCCGGCTGCAAGCTCTACAACTGCGCCGTGGCTGTGCACCGCGGGGAGGAAAAATGCGAGGTGGCCAAGACCTATATCCCCAACTACAACGAGTTTTACGAGCGCCGCATGTTCGTTCCGGCTGCCGATGCCGCCGACAGCGGCGATATTTTTCATCGCCACGCATCGCGTATCTTCAATATCAACGGCGTGATGGTGGGGTTCGAGATCTGCGAGGATCTGTGGGTGCCGGTGCCTCCGTCGTGTCATGCGGCCATGGCCGGAGCGGCTGTTGTCTGCAACCTTTCGGCATCGCCCGACATCATCGGCAAGCGGGAATATATCACCGACCTGGTGCGCCAGCAGTCGGCCCGCTGCATCTGCGGCTACATCTACGCTTCGGCCGGATTCGGCGAGTCGTCGACCGACCTTGTGTTCGACGGTAAGGCGATAATCGCGGAGAACGGCCGAATCCTGGCGCAGAACAAGCGGTGGCAGAACGGCCCGCAGTATGTGATACACGACCTCGATATCGAAGCGATAGCCCGCGACCGCCTGCAGACAGGCACTTTCGCCGACTGTGCCGCACGCGAGAACGGCGAAAAATATGAGGTGGTTTCGGCCAATATGCTCAATCTCGAGGACTTCATGGAGTTAGGCTCCCGCGAGGAGCTGCACGACAAACTCGAGGAGATGAAGAACCGCAGCCTCAACACGCGCAAAGGGCCCGAACTGATCCGCAAGGTCGATCCGCATCCTTTCGTGCCGGCTGATGATTCGGAAATCGACCGCCGTGCCGACGAGATCATCAACATACAGGTGGCGGGACTGGCCCGGCGCCTTGACGCCACTCACTGCCGCACGGCGGTAATAGGCATCTCCGGCGGACTTGATTCCACACTGGCGCTGCTCGTGACCTGCAAGGCTTTTGACAGGATGGGACTTGACCGCAAGGGGATCGTGGCCGTGACGATGCCCGGCTTCGGCACAACCGGCCGCACCCGCGGCAATGCGCTGAAACTGATGAACGGACTCGGCGTGACCTCCAGGGAGATCGCCATCGGTCCTGCCGTGGAGCGCCATTTCGCCGATATAGGCCACGACCCGTCGGTGCGCGATGTCACTTACGAGAACTCGCAGGCGCGCGAGCGCACGCAGATACTGATGGATGTGGCCAACCA
>URZG01000170.1 GCA_900552325.1 uncultured Porphyromonadaceae bacterium
AAGCGGGGGAGGGGATCGTGCTCAACTCTTATGAGGAGTGCCTGAAACACAAGATGAAGCAGTCGGCCAACTTCAGACATGTGGAGGAGGAGAGTAACCGGTTCGAAGGTACCACGCTGTGGCAGCGCCACGGCGACCGCTTCGTGAAGATAAATCCGATGTATCCCCCGATGACAACCGAGGAGATCGACCGCTCTTTCGGCCTGTCCTACACGCGCCTGCCCCATCCGCGTTACAAAGGGAAACGGATCCCGGCATACGAGATGATACGCCATTCGGTGAACATGCACCGCGGCTGTTTCGGGGGATGTGCCTTCTGCACCATCTCGGCGCATCAGGGCAAGTTCATCGCCTCGCGCAGCAAGGAGTCCATCGTGGCGGAAGCCGAGCGGGTATGCCGCATGCCCGATTTCAAGGGGTATATAAGCGATCTCGGCGGTCCGTCGGCAAACATGTATAGGATGGGTGGCAAAAACCGGGATATATGTCGCAAGTGCGTGCGTCCCAGCTGTCTGCATCCGAAGCCATGTAAGAATCTCAATACGGACCATCGTCCTCTTCTGGAAGTCTACCATGCGGTGGACGCGCTTCCGGAAGTGAAGAAATCTTTTATCGGTTCGGGTGTGCGCTACGATCTGTCGATGCACCATACCGGCGACCCGAAGGTCGACGCCGCCAACCGTCAGTACAATGTGGAACTGATACGCGACCATGTAAGCGGGCGCCTGAAAGTGGCTCCCGAACATACGGAGGACTGTGTGCTGGATGTGATGCGGAAGCCGTCGTTCTCGCAGTTCTATGATTTCAAGAAGATTTTCGACCGTGTAAACCGCGAATACGGTCTGCGTCAGCAGCTGATACCATATTTCATCTCCTCCCATCCCGGCTGCCGTGAGACGGATATGGCCGAACTCGCCATCAAGACCCGCAACCTCGACTTCCATCTGGAGCAGGTACAGGATTTTACTCCCACTCCCATGACCGTGGCCACGGAGATATATTACTCAGGCTACCATCCCTATACCGGCGAGAAGATATTCACCGCCACCCGCCCTGAGGAGAAGCTGGCACAGCGCCAGTATTTCTTCTGGTACGACAAAACTTACCGCCGCGGCATAGAGACCTCGCTCCGCCGCCTCCATCGTCCCGACCTCCTCGCCCGCCTCTTCACCAAGCGCGTAAACTGACGGTATCTCACTGCCGGTACCCGCATGAAAATATGCCGCAATATCCGGATTGTGTTTCTCCGATGGCGGAGGACGTTACCGGGTATTGCGGCGATATTGTTGCCTTGATGGCGCAGGATTTATCTTACGATGGTCTTGACGGTGTAGTCTGCCTCGATTTTAACCACATAGATTCCTGTAGGCAGATCTATTGTAGCTGAATCGGCTACGGAGGTGTCGTAGAGAGTCTTGCCGTCGGCTGAGGTCACGGTGACGTTGCGGTTGCCTACATTCATTACGGTTAGGTATCCGGCTCCGCCGATGGCTGTAGGGGGAGCGGTTATCCCTCCGGCAATGGCTCCGGGCTTTATCACGGTGCGGATAACGTTGGATGAGGAGGATTCGCGGACGCCGTAGAGTGCCGAAACATGGAATTCATGTTCCCCTTCGGCGGCTTCCGTATTGAATTCCGTGGCATCGGCAGGAGCTTCGCCGATCTTAACTCCGTCGCAGTAGATGGCATAGGAAGTAAGCGGAATATTGTCGAAATCAAGGTATTCAGGTGAATAGGTTATGTCATCGAGCAGCATTGCCAGAGCGTCTGTCGAGGTATGGCGTATCGCGAAATATCGTGTACCCTCGGGAAGATCTGCCTTATATTCGTTCCAGCGGCCTTCGAGTTTTATGGACTTCACGGAGCTGAAACTTGAGGTTTCCTTGTCGGTGGAGGATACGAGAATCTCTATGTTCTCGTTGCCGTAGAGTTCCGATACGTTGCGGGCGAAAAGAGAAACCTGCCCCGGTTTGCGGGCAAGGAGCGGAGAGATTAGCCAGTCGTCGGCGTTCCCGCCGGCTGCGGCGAAAGCCGTCAGCGCGTTATTGCCCGAATGTGCTCCCCAGTTGGAGCCGAGACCTGCCTTTGCATTGTCAAGAACCATGAACGCCATGGGGGTGCCGGCACCGGGGAACCGCAAGGGATTGCCATCCTGGCCGGAGGGGCGCCCGGTGTCAAGTCCGTCGGCATCGGCCACTGTCCAGCTGCCGATATTGTCGTGGAGGAAAACATTGTAGTGCTCGAAGCCTTCCGTTATCTGCTGAGAGTGGAGTTGTGCAGGAGCTTTCCAGGTCAGAGTGCATGCGGTGCCGTCGGTAATCACATTGAGATCAGATGGCGCCGCGTAGGGGGAGGGGAGAACGGAGACCTCCACCGCGGAAGTCTGATCGTTTTCAGGATTCTCATCATCCGCGCATATTATGACCGCACTAAGATTTATCGTGGCCGGAGCAGCGGGGGCAAAGGTTACGTCGAAACTGTAGACCTTTTCCTCGGATGGTGCGAGGGAACCTGCTCCGGTGAGTGTGGATAACGTTATGTCATCCTGCATGAGATTGAGAGTGAAAGTCTCCACGGATTCTTCACCGTCGTTGCGTACATTTACGGATACTGTGGACGGTACGGATGCCGTAAATGTGTTCGGAGCGGTGATGGCGGTTACCGCAAGATCAACCGGATGGGAATCCTTGACTTTGATGTTGTCAATATGCACACACTGCAGCGAGCTGTTGAGACAGGAGGCGATGAATCCGATACGGATATAGGAGCTGCTGCCGAAATCCGACAGCGGCACAGTGACTTTGTTCCAGCCGTCATGGTTCAGCTCGTCGGTGTTTATCTCCTTGACTGTCACGAATTCTCCTCCGTCGGAAGCCACTGCTACCGCGAGGGTGTTGTGATTCGGCGACGTGCTATGGGTGTGGAATTCGAGAACGGGGCTGGTCAGGTCTGAAATGTTTATCTTTGCCGACCGGAGTTCGCCGATATCGCTGCTGCTCATCGGGCGGAACGAAATGGTACCGAAGTCATTGTCCTGAGCGGTGCCGATGGGGTTCAGTGGACGTTCGCGCACTAACCATGCCGGATCGTTGGCGCCCCTTTTCCGGAGGATAATCTTTTCCCATGGCCCTGCGGTCTCGCTTACATCCGCGAAAGACTCGGCGAAAGGAGCGTCATAAGGAGTGCCGAATGAGATGGTGTTGGAGACAACGGCTTCTCCGGTTCCTTGAGTGTTGCAGGCCGCCACACCATACGAAATTATGGTCTGGGTGGAGACTGTTTCCGGAGTAATTGTGTGGCTGGTGCCGCGTACGCCGGTTGCGATTATGGTGCCTGTAGCCGCATCGGTTATCGTATAGGAGATTGTCTCGGGGTCGATGTACCCGAGGTTTGCCCCGGTTTCAGGCGCGATCCATGAAAGTGTTGCGTCAGTGCCGTTGTCTGTCAGCGTTACTGAAGTGGGAAGTCCTGGCACATCAGCCCCGACAAACACTTCTACGGATGCGATACTCCCTTTCCCCGACTGGTTATAGGCATAGACGTTGTAAGAGTTGAAACCTTGTGCGGCATCAGTATCGGTAAATGAGAGTTCGGCACCCGGGGCCGGAGATGTGAATGTGTGTATAAGGGTCTCGCCGCGGTAGAGTTCTATTTTTTCGAGAAGGTCGAGATCGGATCCTTCGATGTCGGTTTCCGGCGCTTTGAAAGATATCTCGGCGGAAAGAGCGCCCGAAGCGTCGGCAACGGCGGTGAGTGATGTTGCATACGAAGGTGCGGCGAGCATGTGCTTCACTTCGAGTTTCACGTCATCGACAAATAATCCGCATGCGTCGCCTACTGACCCTTTTAGAATACTGATGTAGTAAATGCCATCTTCAGCTACAGTCAGTTCACCTTCGACAGACTGCGGGTCGGTACTTTTCTCGAGGTTTTTGACCAGGAAGCGTTTCTTTCGTATCGCCTGGAGTGTGTTATCTGTGCTTATGTAGCACCATACAGCCTGATTGCTGTAACGGGAGTCAAGTGTGGCTGTCAGCGAAAAACTGTAGGTACAGTCGGCTTTGAGCTGGAGAGCCGGGGTAGTGAGGAAGGCCCAGTAATCGCTTTCATAGAGATTGATGAACGCCGATTCCGTGGTGCGTGAATACTCCCATTCAAGAGTGAGGTCTTCATAGGAGGGGATATCGTTCACCTGGGTGAATTCCATGAACTTGGCCGTGGATTCAAAGCCGTTTTGGTACACAATCTCCCCACCGTAAGCGGTTAAGGAGGCTGTCAGTGTCAGTGCGCCTGCGAATATGCGCGTGGCGGCTGCTCTGAATTTTTTCTGAGATAGATACACGAACAGTTATTTGATGAATGATTTCGGAATACTTGTATAAAAGAGAGTGTTGTATATAGTATTTTATGCAAAATTAACCGGCAGTAGCCTAAAGCTCTTTAATCCAGATTAAGAAATGGCGAAATAATACCGCTGATTTGCCATTGCCGCATTGATTCTGACAAATATATCCGCCAAAAACCAAAAATATGCATATAATCCTAAATTTTATAGGGTCATCTATCACGACAAATTACTTTTTGGCAAGATTTTTGCAGGGTTGTTTGTTTATACTCTATAACCCTTGATCCGTATGAACAAGAAGATACTTTCCGAAGTGAAAGAAAAGATACACAGATACGTGGCCGCCAGGCGTCTCCGCGAGGCGTTCTCTACCGCGCGGTCACTCGCGGAGACGATGATGGACTTCGAGAGTGCCGACGCTTTGCAACGTGCCGAGGATACGTACCGTCACATGCTCCATTATGCCGCTACCGGCGCCGAGGATCCCTCGCGGGCCGATATGACGGCACAGCTCAGTGACACTATCCTTTCCGTGACCGATATTCTTGAACGAGGCAACTTTATGGCCGATGATTCGTCCCTTTATTATAATGTGGCGAGATTCGAGAAGATGAGGCCGCAGGAAACGGTGGGAGTGCTGATGGAGCGTTATCTCAAACTTTCCGGCGACTCGTCGCTGTTCAATCTTGTGGCCGGATCCCGGTCACGTGAGGAATACCGTAACACTTTGGTAAGCCGTCAGGAACTTGAACGCCGGATATTCAACAGAATCTGGACATCGCATCCGCTTTCCCACGCCGATGCTGCGGTGCTCGACTCCTTTTTCGCGGGACAGGAGGCTCCCGAATATTTCAAAGCGCTGTGTGTGTGGGCACTGACGCTCGGTCAGCTTTCGTTTTTCGACGCACGCCGCATCGAGCTGCTCCTCGGGGCTTACATGAAC
>URZG01000171.1 GCA_900552325.1 uncultured Porphyromonadaceae bacterium
CCCGGATATTTTTTGGCGAACTTGCTGGCCATCTTGGCGAGAGTTTTGGTGGAAGCAATACCGAGACTCACAGGCATCCCGGTAGAGATCAATACCTTTCGGCAGAGTTCTTCACCCCACTTCTTCAAGTCCATACGGTCCATTCCATGCAGATCAAGGAAAGCCTCGTCAATGGAATACTGCATCACTTCCGGCACATTCTCGCGGAGTATGGCCATGACACGCGCCGACATGTCGCCGTAAAGGGCGTAGTTGGATGAAAACGCCACTATACCCGAATCGGGATATTCTTCCACCAGCCTGTAATATGGTATACAGTCAGGAATCCCCAGGGCTTTCACCTCCCTGGAGCGTGCCACCACACACCCGTCGTTGTTGCTGAGCACCACAACGGGGCGCCCCGTGAGGTCGGGGCGGAACACCCGCTCGCAGGAACAGAAAAAACTGTCGCAGTCAACCAATCCTACCATACCTCCCTCCCGAACCGTCTGCGACGGTTTGCCTTGATGGTGTAAAGCACTATGCCCCAAACCCTGAAATCATTCTCCCGCGTAACCTCGATAGGCTTGTACCGCCGGTTGGAGGGCATAAGCCACAGGCGTCCTCCCGGCATGAAACGCAGTCGTTTGAGAGTGAACTCCCCGTCAAGACAACACACGGCCAGATCACCGTGTTCCGGCTCGATCGACTTGTCAATCACGATTATATCACCCTCGGTAATCCCTTCCCCGGCCATGGAATCGCCCACGACCTTGGCATAGAACGTCGAAGCGGGGTGCCGGATAAGTTCACGGTTAAGATCAATAGATTCAGTGATATAATCCTGCGCCGGACTGGGGAATCCGGCCCTTATACCCGCATCGGCATACTGCAACGGCAGCCGCGTGGCGATATCGATCCTATACAGTTTAATCTCGCGCATAACATTCCATTAAGTTAATATCTGCCACGGAACCGAGAGTATGATTCCTTTTGTCTCCCCAAAGTTAGCATTATACATGTGCAAGAATTGCGCACTTACATGTTAATGTCAGTTAACACGGACATATAAAATTTCTGCACTCCTAAAACACTAAAAGAGATTCAGGAAGATCAATCTCTAAGGCATCCGATCGGTATTACTTTCACACCATCGTCTCTCGTATACGCCATTTCACCGCCGGTAAGAACGATCAGTAGATCCGGCTCCCGTAGTCGGATCTGTTTTTCTGTCTTATTCTTTTCAGCCACAAGCCGTTTAATCTCAAGCAAGTGTTTCGCGCCTTCTTCTATTTCACGGCTGCCCAGCTTACATTCTATCAGGGCATAGCGACCGTCGTCAAGGTGCAGAACGGCATCTGCCTCCAATCCCAAACGGTCATGGTAATATGACAGCCTGCCGCCTAACGCCTGTGAATATACTCTGAGGTCGCGAAAACACAGGCACTCGAATATAAAACCGAAAGTATTCAGGTCAAGTTCCAGAATCTTAGGTGACGCGCCCAGGGCGGCAACTGCGATAGAGGGGTCTACCAAACAGCGTTTTTTCCCGGTACGTATAACCGTCTTTGAACGGATTGCAGGTGACCATGCCTCTATATCCTCTATTACAAACAGTTTCTCAAATGCGCCGACATAACTATCGAATGTCGGCATCGAGATATTTTCCATTTCCACGGAAACATCGGCAAGTAAAGAGGTTTTCTTGGCAAGAGTGCAGATATTTCTCGCGTATGAACGTAGAATCAACCGCGCCAACGAGGGATTGCGTTGAATTTTATCGACTCTCGAAATATCATCGTTACAAATCACATCAACGTAATCTTTCGCTATCAGCAATTTGGCATTATCGCTCATTTCGTCAAGAGACGCCGGCCATCCGCCACGACATGCGGCAAAGATCAGTTGTTCGATTGAAAGTTGCGATGTGTTGCCATCTATATCGTAATTCGGCTCATCGAAAAGTCGCCCCAGCGAAATAGACCCGTTTGACTCAAGTGATTCAAAAAGGCTCATGGGATACATCGCCATTTTAGATATACGCCCCGTGCCTGTATGCATTATTTCCTTATCGTCGATTACAGTAGAACCTGTCAGAATAAACTGCCCTTTCTCCTTCCGCTCGTCCACCGCGTGACGGACCGCATCCCAGATAACAGGTGCTACCTGCCATTCGTCAATGAGGCGAGGGGATGCGCCTTTGAGCAACAGCGAGGGCTTTGTCATTGCCGTAGCAATATAACCGACCCTGCGGTCGGGATCCTGCATCTTAATGACACTGGCTGCCCGGCGCTCCGCTGTAGTGGTCTTGCCGCACCATTTCGGGCCGGCAATCTGTACCGCGCCAAAAGCTTCAAGTCTTAAATCAAGAGTCTTGTCGGCGATTCTACTGAGGTATTTGATCTTTCCCATAATCACCTGCAAAGATAGTGATTAGGTTTTGTTCTGCAAAGTCATTTTGTGTTTTTGAATAAATTCACTTTGTTAAATTGAATGATTCAGCTTTGTTAAATTGGATTAATTCGGTAAAAAAATAAACCCCGGGCCGATATCCGTTGATGGGATACACGACCCGGGGAATATGGGGAATGGAGGATTATCAGTTTTTGGCAGAGATGACCTCAACGAGAGGAGTGCCGGAGAAAGAGGTGGTACCGCGGCCGTCGGCACGGGTGCAGGAAAATTCCATGCTTCCGGCAACAGCCATCTTACCGCTGAACTCCGACAGAGTGTAAGCCGGGAAAGGTTTGCGTCCGTTTTCCTCCTCTTTGCCCTGCTGATCGAATGTAACGGTGTAGGGAAGCACATTAGTCTGCGAGAAAGAAAGGCCTTCGTCGGTAAGGGTGAAAGAGAGGCCGGGATACACCAGGTTCATAACCGGCATGGCCTCAGTGAACTTTGACTGGAAGGCGAACAGCTCGGCAGTCATGGTTTTCTGGCTCAGATAGAGATCATAATAGGTGAGGTCGGTGGTATAGGGAGCGCCGTCGCCTGTAGCCACGCGGGTTTTGCCGCCGAAGTAGTTGATGTTGGGGAACACACGCACGAGGTATTCGCCGTCGATGGTGAACTCAGTCATTACTATCGAGGCGGCGTTCTGAGGCAGGCGGATATAGGTCTTGAGATCGGTAAGAACGTGAGTCTGGCCGCCACCGGATACGGTGAACGGACCCTGGTGGTTGGCAATCCATGCACCGTCCTTGTCAAGAATCAGAGGTATGGGCGGCACCGAGAAAGAGAGGTTCTCGCCCTGGGCGATCGCCATGCCCGAAACACCGAACTGCATGGTGGAGTTCTCGAAATCATACATATAGCTCACCGTACCGCCGGGGTATGATTTCCATTCGCCGGTGGGTATATCTTTCACACCGGTGAAGTTGAGGTCGGGCTTGAGAGTGGCCGTGAACGAGGAGGGTGCGTCAGGTGTGTCGTTATCCAGGCACGAAGTAAGCGCCGGAGAGACAAGTGAAGCGACGGCAATCATGCCGTAAAGAATAGTTTTTTTCATTATAAGGATTATTGGAGTTATCAGTTAAACACTCGTCGCAAGGTGACGCCGAAACTCACGCGCGGACCGCGCTGGAGAAAAGCGTTCCCAATAGAAACGAAATAAAAGGTATTGTATTGTGTGGCTGTGATATTGTCGGCCCATAATTCCACCGTGCAGGGACGCATGCGCAGAGCGGCGCGCGCCGAGAGGGTCATGTAGAAGGGCTGGCTTACAGTGTTTGCCTCGTTCCACCATATCCTCCCGGTGCCGCGTGTGGAGATGTCGGCGCTCCAGCCACGGAAGAAATCGCTGCCGTCGATGCGCGCGCCATATCCGGCGGAGAGAAACAAGGTGTTGTTCGGGGCATACGGCACATGATTGCCGGCGAAATCCTCGCGGCCGTTGTCGTAGCGGCGGAAACGGGCATCAGTCAGGCCGTATGAGGCACGGAAATTAAAGCCGTTGTCCAGACCAAGTGTGGCAGTCGCTTCCACGCCTCGTGAGCGTGTCCGGCCGGCGTTGGCCATTATGCGTCCGGTTGTCACACCGGGGGGAAATACGGTGATCTGCTGGTCGGTACATTCTATCCAGAACGCCGAGAAATCGGCGGCGAGTCTCCCCTCCAGCAGCGACAGATGCGTTCCCAGCTCGAAGTTCCAGTTCTTTTCGGGATCGTAGGAGATTATATCGTTGACGTCGTAGAGCATCGTCATCCCCATCTTCTGCATCAGACGCTGCTGAAGCACATCGGAGAACATCTGGGTGTTGTAGCCCCCCGCCTTGTAGCCTTTGGTGGCCGACAGATATATGTTGCCCGCTCCGGCCGGAAGAAGATACTGCACCGACACCCTCGGAAGCAGCTGCATGAAATCTTTGCTCAGACGGCCCGTATCGTCGATTGTCAATGGTATCGTCTGAAACGGCACGGGATCACCCGGGCCGGTGGCATCGTAGATGGTATAGGAGGCATCGGCTATGGAGCGGTAACGCAGACGCGCCTGTTCCCAGTCAAACCGGAGGCCGAGAGAGAGGATCCACCGGTCAAACCGCAGCTCACTCTGGTGATAGGCCGACATGCCGCCTGAGGGGAGGGTGAACTTCGACTGCAGCAGAAGCGAGCGGTCATCCCACCTTATAGGATATGTGCCGTTGCTGCCGTTGACATGGTCCTCTATGAGCCGGGAGATGCCGTAATCGCCGAATGTCACCGGAGCGTTCATATCTGTACGGCGCCCCATCGCGAACAGACCGCCGAGCCAGTGCCATCGGCCCACGGCACCCCTGGCCACGAAGTCGGCGGTTACAGCCCACTCGTGGCGTTTCTGCTGCAGGGTGAAATAGTCGACCGGCATAAAATCCTGATCGAGAGTCATATCATCGTTGAGATACTGGAAAGAGATGATCGACGAGAAATCCACTCCGGCGAATGAGTGTTTCACCGTCAGGCCGTCGGTGAAGCTCAGACGGCGGTAATAGCACGTATCGTTGTAGTTCACCACTTTCGAACCGGCCGGCGCGTAAGGATAGCCGTGCTGCCACGTCTGGCTGAAAGTAGCCACATTCTCGAATATCACGTTCTGCCTGGGACGCCACACCGTTTTCCATCTGGCGCTCCACTGGTTCTCCCTGCCAACGCGGGAGTTGTTGTAGGCGTTGCGATAGAAACCGTCGGTGCCCGTGGCATACAGGTTGAGGCTCATCCCCAGATCTTTCACCGGTAGCGAGGCGGTGTATATGCCCAGAGCAGCCCGGTAGGTGTTCTGAGAGCCGTAGCTCACCGAGGCGCGGATCCC
>URZG01000172.1 GCA_900552325.1 uncultured Porphyromonadaceae bacterium
TGGCGGGTATCGCCGCCATAGTATCGCTGTTGGGCCCTTACAGCGCCTACGGCCGCATTGCCCAGAGTCTGTTCCAGCCGGTGTGGATATGGTGCAACAACCTCCTGGCTGCCGCCGCCGAACGCGTCGGCAGCTATGCTTTCTACACGACGGATGTATGGATCAAAGGGGGCATTACCCTCGCTGTGGCCGTGATAACACTCGCCGTGCTGGCGGTATTGTCGTGGCGCAACGGACGCACATACTGTAACACGGTCTGCCCCGTAGGCACCGTTTTGGGATTTCTCTCGCGCTTCTCGTTGTTGCGCCCGGTCATCGACACCTCGAAATGTAACGGCTGCGGACTCTGCGCCCGCAACTGCAAGGCGGCATGTATCAACGCAAAGGAGCACACAATAGATTATTCGCGTTGCGTGGCATGCATGGACTGCATCGGTAAATGCCATAAGGGAGCCATCAGCTACACCCTCCGCCGCACAAACCGCAAAAGCGCCGAATCCGCGGATACAGAAACCGCACTTGACAAGGGGCGCCGAAGTTTTCTCACCGTAACGGCCACCGTCGCCGCAACCGCCGCGACATCGGCTGCGGCCAAGACCGTCGACGGCGGGTTGGCGGCCATCACCGAGAAAAAAGCTCCGCGACGCAGCACACCCATAGTCCCTCCGGGAGCTGTCAGTGTGCAGCATCTCGTGGATCATTGTACGGCATGTCAGTTATGCGTTTCGGCTTGTCCCAATGGCGTTCTGCGGCCGTCCACCGATCTTGACCGGCTGATGAAACCCGAATCTTCGTATGAACGGGGATATTGCCGTCCGGAATGTACTCGCTGCTCTCAGGTTTGTCCCGCCGGGGCCATAAAGCCCGTGACCAAGGCAGAGAAATCGTCTACGCAGATCGGTCACGCGGTGTGGATAAAGGCCAACTGCGTGCCGCTGACCGACGGAGTGGAATGTGGCAACTGCGCCCGGCACTGTCCTGCGGGCGCCATACAGATGGTGCCATCAGATGCGGCCGATCCCAACTCAGTGAAGATTCCGGTAGTGAACACCGAACGTTGCATAGGTTGTGGCGCTTGCGAAAACCTATGTCCGGCAGCACCCTTCAGTGCCATTTATGTGGAGGGAAATGAACGTCACCGCCTTATCTGACGGTACTTCCCCGCAACGAACAGACCGGTTAACACACAATAACAAAAATCCTTATGTCACAAAAAAATATAAACCGCCGCGACTTCCTGCGGCGTCTGGGCCTCGGAGCCGCCGCCACGTCAGTGGCACTCGCCGGCTGCGATTCGGCCTCCAACAAAGCCACAGGCAACCTCGCCGCGTCGGAAACCGACATCTCTACCGACAGAATGACCTATCGCACAAACCCCAAAACGGGCGAAAAGGTGTCGCTCTTAGGTTACGGATGTATGCGCTGGCCGACCGTCAAGGGTGAAAGCGCACGCGACGGAGAGGACGAGATAGATCAGGATGCCGTGAACCGACTCGTCGACACGGCCATAGCGCACGGCGTAAATTACTTCGATACCTCCCCGGCATACTGCAAAGGGAAGTCCGAGCACGCCACCGGAATAGCGCTCGCTCGTCATCCGCGCGATTCCTATTTCATCGCCACAAAACTCTCCAATTTCGCACCCGAGACATGGAGCCACGACGCATCGGTGGCGATGTACCGCAACTCGCTCAAAGAGCTGCAGACCGACCATATCGACTACATGTTGCTCCATGCCGTAGGTATGGGCGGCGGAATGGAGGAATACGAGAACCGCTACATCAAAAACGGTATGCTCGATTTTCTCATCAAGGAACGCGAGGCCGGCCGCATACGTAACCTCGGTTTCTCCTATCACGGCGATATAAAGGTGTTCGACTATCTTCTGTCGCGACACGACGAATACAAGTGGGATTTCGTGCAGATACAGCTCAACTACGTTGACTGGAAGCATGCCAAAGAGGTCAACCCGCGCAACACCGACGCGGAATACCTCTACAACGCACTCGCATCGCGCGGGATTCCGGCCGTAATCATGGAGCCGTTGCTGGGGGGCCGTCTCTCTAATGTACCCGATCACATCGTGGCGCGTCTCAAGCAGCGCGAGCCCGAACGCAGCGTAGCCTCCTGGGCTTTCCGCTATGCAGGCACCCATCCCGGAGTGCTCACGGTGCTCAGCGGCATGACTTACATGGAGCATCTGGTGGATAACCTGCGGTCGTTCTGCCCGCTTAAACCTCTCACCGGCGATGAGTTGCAGTTCCTCTACGATACGGCCGACCTGATGATGCAGTATCCTACCGTGCCGTGCAACGACTGCAAATACTGTATGCCATGCCCCTACGGCCTTGATATCCCCGCCATACTGCTGCATTATAATAAATGTGTCAATGAAGGCAACGTGCCCCGTTCATCGCAGGATCCTGACTACGCACACGAACGGCGCGCATTCCTCGTGGGATACGACCGCTCGGTACCTCGCCTGCGCCAGGCAAGCCACTGCATAGGATGCGGCCAGTGCGCTCCGCATTGTCCCCAGTCGATCGACATCCCCGGAGAACTGCACCGCATTGACAATTTTGTCGAGCAACTGAAACAAAACAAGATATAAACATGAGTCCTTCCGATGCCATATCCTGGCTCCACCTCTTGGGGTGCTCCTGTGTGGTGCTTCACAGTAACCGCCTCACCGTCTGCCGTCGCCGCGGTATAGCGGACCTTCTTCATCTGCTGGAGAACACTCCGGGGACACTCCGCGGCTCGTTCATCGCCGACAAAGTCATCGGCAAAGGCGCTGCCGCACTTATGGCACTCGGCGGTGTCGCCGGAATATACGCCGACGTTATCAGCCGTCCGGCACTCGCTCTCCTTGAAGAGTCAGGAATAGCAGCGGAATACGGCACTCTTGCCGATAACATCATCAACCGCTCAGGCACCGGGATATGCCCCGTGGAAGCGTTATGTTCCTCATTATCCACTCCCGCGGAATGTCTGGAGCCTATCAGAAATTTCATAAACCGTCAACAGATTCCCTGAACAATGAAACATCTTATCGGCGCTATCCTCTGCGCCTCAGCCACCTTCACCGCCTGCGCCCAGCAGGCCGACCGCACAGCTTCCGTGGAGAAGCCCGTTGAAACCGCCGACACGGCCATTGTATATATGACCAATGAAATATCACCCGAGGCTATTGTCAAACTCTACAAGGCTCTCGGACGGAAAGCTACCGGCAAGGTCGCAATAAAGATCTCAACCGGCGAGCCCGGCGGTCACAACTTTCTCCAGCCGCAGCTGATCGCCGACTTCGTGAAACTTACCGACGGTACAATCGTGGAATGTAACACAGCCTACGAAGGAAAACGATTCTCTACCGAAGACCACAGAAAAGCTGCTGAGGAGCATGGCTTCACTGCCATCGCGCCTGTGGACATAATGGATGCCGACGGCGAGGTGGCTCTTCCGGTTCAAGGCGGTAAACACCTGAAAGAGGATTTCGTAGGCTCCCATTATCTGGATTATGATTTTACGGTCGTCCTTTCCCATTTCAAGGGACATGCCATGGGCGGTTTCGGGGGAGCGCTGAAA
Organism: uncultured Porphyromonadaceae bacterium; assembly: GCA_900552325.1. Taxonomy (GTDB): domain Bacteria; phylum Bacteroidota; class Bacteroidia; order Bacteroidales; family Muribaculaceae; genus UBA7173. Next base: position 3,586 of record URZG01000172.1, read on the forward strand.
AATATCTCTATCGGTATAGCCTCATCCGCCGGAAAGGCTTGGATACATACGGCGGGTAAGACGAAAACCGACTTGTGGAACAACCTTCCCGAACAGGATCATTTCTTGGAATCAATGGCCGAGGCGGCTAAGGCCGTGACTACCCATTGTGGCGAAAATATACTTTATATCAGCGTAATGAATCGACTCTCCGTAGATTGCGATTGCGATTCGAACCCGGAAGAGCCGAAAATGGCGGATATCGGTATGCTAGCCTCACTCGATCCCGTGGCCTTGGATAAGGCTTGCGTAGATCTGGTTTACGCCTCGCCGGACCCTGGCCGTGTCCACTTGATCGAGCGCATGGAATCCCGCCATGGCATCCATATCGTCGAGCATGCGGAGGCGTTGGGTATGGGAAGCCAGCGGTATGATTTGGTCTCCTTGGACGATAAATAATATCGTAAATTAAAAACATTTAATAACTTCCTTTTTATCGGGCTTATTACCTCAAAGGCGTTATCTTTGCCCATGAATAAATAACAGTTTTGGGAGTACAAACTAAAAACGATTTGATTATGTTCTCAGGTATTGTAGAAGAAGCGGCTCAGGTAGTAGCCCTCCAATCCGATAAAGGAAACCTTCATCTGACGATGAAGTGCTCATTCGTGAATGAGCTGAAAATAGATCAGAGCGTGGCTCACAACGGCGTTTGCCTTACGGTGGTAAGCATGACGGAAGATACGTATACGGTTACCGCTATCAAGGAGACCTTGGAACGTTCGAACCTCGGGAACCTGAAAGTGGGCGATAAGGTGAACTTGGAGCGTAGCATGTTGATGAACGGCCGTCTGGACGGGCATATCGTACAGGGGCACGTGGACCAGACTGCCGTTTGTGCGGAGGTGAAGGAGGCGGACGGCAGCTGGTACTATACGTTCGAGTACGCTTTTGATAAGGAGATGGCCCGGCAGGGGTATATGACCGTGGAGAAAGGCTCCGTTTGCGTGAACGGCGTCAGTCTGACGGTATGCAACTCCCAGCAAAACAGTTTCCAAGTCGCTATCATCCCTTATACGCACGATAACACGAACTTTTGCCAGATCGAGAAAGGTACGGTAGTGAACCTAGAGTTCGATATTGTCGGGAAGTATATCAGCAAGATGATGCAGTTTAAATAAGGTTCGAAGAATTTCCTATCCATAAAAGGCTTTAGCGGTATCTGATGATCCCGGCTAGAGCCTTTTCTATCTACGGACAATCTTAATTCCGTGCGTGTACGATTAAAAACGTTTTAAGTAAATTTTCACTAACCAAAACTATCCTTGGTATGTTTATTGTTATATAATTATATGAGAAAAATAGACTAAACATATCAGATTATGGCCTATATCGATTATTACAAGATTTTGGGGGTGAACAAGGACGCTTCTCAGGATGATATCAAGAAAGCCTATAAGAAGTTGGCTCGGCAATATCACCCTGACTTGAATCCGAACGATCCCGACGCCCATCGTAAGTTTCAGGAGATCAATGAGGCGAACGAGGTGCTTAGCGATCCGGAAAAGCGTAAGAAATACGACCAGTACGGGGAGAATTGGAAACATGCGGATGAGTTCGAGGCTCAACGGAAGCAGTACGGCCAGCAAGGTGGCGGCTTTGGCGGCGGCTTCTCGAACGGTGGAGGTACGTA
>URZG01000173.1 GCA_900552325.1 uncultured Porphyromonadaceae bacterium
CGGATCTGGTAGAGGAGGTTCTGGTATTCCTTGCCGGTCTTGGGGTCGGTGTGGTCGCCGATGACCAGCGAGGTGCAGTCGGCGGTAAGACCGGAGTGGAGGCACGACGACACGCGTGGACCGAGGTCACGGCCTATGCATGTGGCACCCATGAGGCAGATCTGCGGCTCGATCTCGCGGAAGAGGTTGATGAGCACAGCCGCATGGGGGTTTGAGGTATAGGGGTAGAGACGTTTGTCCTCAACTTTGTAGACCACGTCGGCGCCGTAGGGGAAGATCTGCTTCTCCACGCCGTCGAGTTTGTCGCCGATCACGATGGCTTCGAGTTTCACGCCGAGCTCGTTGGCGAGCTGGCGCCCTTTGGTGAGGAGTTCGAGCGACACATCGGCTACGCGGCCGTCCTCGTATTCACAATATACTATAAGGTTGTTCTTGTCTTGCATAATGTTAGGAAGAGAGTGTTAGCCGATGGTGTGGTTTTTGATGAGTTCTTTCACGAGGTTCTCGATCTGGGCGTCGTCATTGTCGAGTGTCAGCGCCTCCTTGGCAGTGAACACCACGTTCTCGATGGCCTTAACCTTTGTAGGCGAGCCGGCCATACCGATCTGCGAGGGGTCAGCTTCGACGAAAGCGGCACCCCACTCCTCGATCTCCAGGCCGGGACGGCTCTCCACGATCTTCTTTGCCTCGTCGGAGAGTTTGGCCTTCTCGGAGGGAGAAACGGCATATTTGTACTGCATCACGCGGCGGGCGTTGCGGGGGCGGCACTCGGCGGCCGAACCGTTTACGGTGACCACGCAGGGGAGCGGAGCCTTCACGGTCTCCACGCCGGATTCCAGACGACGCTTCACGGTGATTTTACCGTCCTTGAGGTCAAGGATTTCCTCGGCGTAAGTAACCTGGGGGATACCGAGTTTCTCGGCGATCTGGGGGCCAACCTGGGCGGTGTCGCCGTCGATGGCCTGGCGTCCGCAGAGCACCACATCATACTTGCCGAATTTCTTGATGGCCTGAGCCAGCGAATAGGAGGTAGCCAGAGTGTCGGCACCGCCGAGAGCGCGGTCTGTGAGCACGATACCCTTGTCGGCACCACGGAAAATACCCTCGCGCACCACCTCGGCAGCACGGGGGAGCCCCATGGTGAGCATGGTGATGGTCGAACCGGGGTTGGCGTCCTTCAGCAGGAGAGCCTGTTCGAGGGCATTGAGGTCCTCGGGGTTGAAGATGGCGGGCAGAGCCGCACGGTTGATAGTGCCATCTTCCTTCATCGCATCTTTTCCCACGTTGCGGGTGTCGGGCACCTGCTTGGCAAGAACAATGATGTTTAAACTCATAATCGGTTTATTTTAGAGCCGGTTCGACAATAAATGTTAATGTCAGGGCGGTCAGTCGTTGAGCAGATTTTCGCCGGTGATGAGGGAGTTATGGGGCTCCATAACGACCGAAGAACCGACGAAAAGATGCCAACGAATGGCCGATCTACGGATGACATCAAGCATATTGTCTACTGGCTTTGTTAATTATTAAAATTTAGGAACCCTATTCGATTTTTAAAGTTACATCCGACTCGCATATTTTGGCCGCTTTTCGTCGTGCTCCTCAGTCGTGTACTTCAGTACACTCCTTCGTCGCACGGCGAAAATCGCCTCAAACTATGCGACCCTGACATCAACATTTATTGTCGAACCGGCTCTAATTTTGATTTCCAGCAATTACGCACCTGGCGGAGAAAGATAACGGAGAGGGATAAAAAAGGTGCAGTGCCATATTCGCACAAAGGCGGATTTGGCACTGCAAAATTAGTAAATTTTATGTAAGAGACAAAAATAATATTCTTACATTGGGATATTTGACGTATTATTGGCCGGAAAGTCGGCAGAAAGGGCGGCTTCGCCCTCGGGGAGGCATTACCGCATTACCGCATTACCGCATTACCGCATTTTCTTATCCTCGATCCAGCGGCGGGCGTTGACGAAGGCGTCGAGCCAGGGGGTAACCTGGTCGTTGCGGCGTGATGCCGGGTAGAATCCGCACTGCCAGGGGAAGATGGCGCGTTCGGGGTGAGGCATCATGGCCAGGTGACGGCCGTCGGCCGAGCAGATGGCGGCCACGGAACCGCGCGAGCCGTTGGGGTTGCCCGGATATGCGGCATAGTTGTACTTGGCGGCGATGTTGTAGGCCGACAGCGAGCCGGGGAGCATGAAGCGTCCCTCGCCGTGAGCCACCCATACGCCGAGCTTCATCCCGGCGAGCGATTTCAGCATCACGGAGTTGTTCTGCGGGATGGTGAGGCCGAGGAACTGGCTCTCGAACTTGTGCGACACATTGTGCTCCATCCGCGGGCGCTTCTCCTCCGGGGTGCCCTCGGGATTGAGGAGCCCGAGTTCCACCATCAGCTGACAGCCGTTGCAGATACCCAGCGAGAGGGTGTCGGTGCGGTCATAGAAGCGGCGCAGGGTGCGGCGTGCGGTCTCGTTCCAGAGGAAGCCCGAAGCCCAGCCTTTGGCCGAGCCGAGAACGTCGGAGTTGGAGAAACCGCCGCAGAACACTATCATGTTGACGTCGTCGAGAGTCTCGCGGCCGCTCATGAGGTCGGTCATGTGTACGTCCTTCACCTCGAAACCGGCGAGGTAGAGGGTATAGGCCATCTCGCGGTCGCCGTTCACACCCTTCTCACGGATGATGGCGGCACGGGCTCCCGATTCCTTGGCGTGGCGGTAAGCCAGGGCACGCGACTCCAGCGAACCGTCGAAAGCGGCGGGGATGGCAAAGCGCACGGGCTGCTTCTTGTAGTTCTCGAAGCGGGCGGCGGCGCACTCCTTGCCGCTCTGCATGGTGTCGAGGAGATACGACGGCTCGAACCATACGTCGCGCAGGTGGTCGATCTCCAGCAGGTGTTCGGCGCCCTGATGCTCCACAAGGAGCACACGCTCGGCGCAAGGCGCACCGAGGGTGAAGAAGCGGCAGCCGGCATCGGCGAGGGTCTTCTCCACTACGGCTTTCTTTGCGTCGTCGACCTGGAGCACCACTGCCGGGTTCTCGGCGAAGAGGATCTTGATGAGGTCGGTCTCGCCGGCTGCGGCGAACGCCTCTGTGGAGATATTCAGACCGCCGTCGGTGTTGGCGAACGTCATCTCCAGAAGAGTCGTCACAAGACCGCCGGCCGAAACATCGTGCATGGCCAGCACGCGGCGGTTGCGCACCAGCGACTGCACGGCGCCGAAAGCCTTGGCGAAGTATGCGGCATCCTTGACCGAGGGTACATCGGAGCCTACAGTGTTGAGAGCCTGGGCGAGCGCGGAGCCGCCGAGGCGGAGAGCGTCAGCCGAGAAATCCACATATATAAGAGTGGAGTTTTTCTTTTTCTGTATCACCGGAGTCACGGTGCGGCGCACATCCTTAGTCTCGCCGGCGGCAGAGATGATAACCGTGCCGGGGGCATAGACCTTCTCGTCACCGTATTTCTGGGTCATGGAGAGGGAGTCCTTGCCGGTGGGGATGTTGATGCCGAGCGAGCAGGCGAAGTCGCTGCAGGCCTCCACGGCGCGGTAGAGGGCGGCGTCCTCACCCTCGTTCTTGCAGGGCCACATCCAGTTGGCCGAGAGCGACACGCTCTTCAGGCCGTCCTTGAGCGGGGCGCCTGCGATATTGGTCAGCGCCTCGGCCACGGCGAGCACCGAACCCTTGGCCGAATCGGCAAGAGCGGCCTGGGGGGCATGGCCGATGGAGGTTGCGATACCCGAGCGGCCTGTGTAGTCGAGGGCCACTACGCCGCAGTCGCTAAGCGGGAGCTGGATCTCGCCCTGGCACTGCTGGCGCGCCACCTTGCCGGTAACCGAGCGGTCCACCTTGTTGGTGAGCCAGTCCTTGCATGCCACGGCCTCGAGCGAGAGCACGTCGCGCACGTAGCTCTGGAGGTTGGCCTCGGTGTATTCGGGAGCCTTGTATGTGAGATTCACCGTATTGTCGCGCATCACCGTCTTTGGGGAGTTGCCGAACATGTCGGCCATCTCCAGGTCGATGGGCTTGCGGCCCTTGCTGTCGGAGAATACGAAACGGTGGTCGCCGGTGGTCTCGCCGACAACATACATCGGAGCGCGCTCACGCTGCGCCACACGCTCCACGTAGGGGATATGCTCGGCGTCGATAACGAAGCCCATGCGCTCCTGGCTCTCGTTGCCCACGATCTCCTTTGCGGAGAGGGTCTTGTCGCCGACGGGGAGCGCGTCGAGGTCGATGTGTCCGCCGGTCTCCTCCACCAGTTCGGAGAGGGCGTTGAGGTGGCCGCCGGCACCGTGGTCGTGGATGGATACCACGGGATTATCCTCCCCTTCGGCGAGGGCGCGGATCACGTTGGATACACGCTTCTGCATCTCGGGGTTGGCACGCTGCACGGCGTTGAGCTCGATGGAGTTGTCGTACTGGCCGGTGGCTACCGACGACACCGCGCCGCCACCCATGCCGATACGGTAGTTGTCGCCACCCATCACCACGACCTTCTCGCCTGCCACGGGATGCCCCTTGATGGCATCCTTCTTAGCGGCATAACCCACGCCGCCGGCGAGCATGATCACTTTGTCGTAGGCGTAGAGACGTCCGTTCTCGCCATGCTCGAAAGTGAGGAGCGAGCCGCAGATCAGCGGCTGGCCGAACTTGTTGCCGAAGTCGCTGGCGCCATTGGAGGCCTTGATGAGAATTTCGGCGGGAGTCTGGTAGAGCCATACGCGGGGGTTGGACATCATCTCCCAGCGATGCTCGGGGCTGAGACGCGGGTATGAGGTCATGTAGACGGCAGTACCGGCGATGGGGAGCGAAGCGCGGCCGCCGCCGAGACGGTCGCGGATCTCGCCGCCTGTACCGGTAGCGGCGCCGTTGAAGGGCTCAACGGTGGTGGGGAAGTTATGGGTCTCGGCCTTGAGCGAGATCACGGTCTCGAGGTCCTTGACCTTGAAATAATCGGGGCGGTCGGGATTCACGGGGTAGAACTGGTCGACCACCGGACCCTCCACGAAAGCCACATTATCCTTATATGCCGACACCAGGGAGTTGGGATTCTCCTGCGATGTTTTCTTGATGAGCTTGAAGAGCGACATCGGCTTCTCCTCGCCGTCGATCACGAAAGTGCCGTTGAAGATCTTGTGACGGCAGTGCTCCGAGTTGACCTGCGAGAAACCGAAGACCTCCGAGTCGGTCAGCGGACGGCCCAGCTTCCTGGCGAGGGAACGGAGGTACTCCTCCTCGTCGG
>URZG01000174.1 GCA_900552325.1 uncultured Porphyromonadaceae bacterium
ATTCCTCAGGATATGATCGAGCCGATCCAGCACACGAAAATCAACTATCTCCGCTCGCACAATCCGCGACTGCATACCGACGAGATTCTTGTGGCACTTTCGGTTCTCAGCACCCACGACGAGAACTGCCGCCGCGCGCTGGAACAGCTGCCACAACTTTCAGGCTGCCAGGTTCATTCCACGGTAATGCTCGGCGAGGTCGATCATAAGATTTTCAAGAAACTCGGTGTCGGACTCAGCTGCGATCCGCAGCGCAAGCTGTGACAGGTATGGAAATACTTTTTGCCCCGCTCCAGGGTTACACAGAAGCCGAATACCGCATGGCCCATCACCGCCACATAGGTGGTATCGACAATTATTATATCCCGTTCGTACGCACGGAGCACGGCAAACTGCTGCGCCGGGACATCCGTGTGCTCGAACAGGCCGAAGAGGATGACAGCCTCATACCGCAGACACCGCAGATAATCGCATCGGCGCCGACTGAGGCTGCGGTTACCGTGGAGGAAATCCTGTCGCACGGACTGCGCCATATCAACGTGAACATGGGATGCCCCTTCCCTCCCCTTGCCAGCCGCGGCAAGGGTGCCGGCATACTTCCGCACCCCGACAAAGTCAGGGCCCTTCTTGACGAAGTGCTCGACAAAGCCGAAGGAGCCGGCGCCACTGTATCCGTGAAAATGCGGTCAGGCTGGGAAAAGATGCAGGAGGGGATGTATCTCCTTGAAATTCTGAATCCGCTGCCGCTGACTCATATAATAATGCATCCGCGACTCGGACGTCAGGGCTACAAGGGGGAATGTGACATGGAGGCTTTCGACCGTTTCGAAAACGAATGTGAACGCCCTTTGTACTACAACGGCGACCTGCTCACCACCGACGATATAACCGGCATCACCGAACGTTATCCAAATATAAAGGGGGGCATGATCGGGCGCGGACTCCTGGCCAATCCGGCGCTCGGAACGGAATACCGCAATGGCGCTCCGATGGACGAAAGAAGCCGTCTGGCCGCCATCGCAAAGATACACAATGAGGTCTATGCCGCCTGCGAGGCCCGCATAGAGGGAGGGCAGTCACAACTGGTGAAGAAGATGCAGGCGTTCTGGGAATATCTGTTGCCCGAAGGGGACCGGAAAGCCCACAAGGCGATCCGAAAAGCCACCACTACAGACGCATATCTCCGCGCGGTGAACGTGCTTCTCACCCCCGGCGACTGACGCCGCTCAGGCGTCGCCGAATTTCTTGCGGTTGAACACGAAGTTGCGTCCGAGGTATTTCTCGCGCACCACAGGGTTGGCCGCAAGTTCTTCGGATGTGCCCTGGAACAGGATTTTACCTTCAAAAAGGAGATATGCACGGTCGGTGATACGGAGCGTTTCCTGAGCGTTGTGGTCAGTGATAAGGATACCTATATTTTTGGATTTCAGCTTGTAAACCACTTCCTGAATATCCTCAACAGCCACAGGGTCTACGCCGGCGAAAGGCTCGTCGAGCATTATGAACTTCGGGTTTATGGCCAGACAGCGGGCAATCTCCGTGCGTCGGCGCTCGCCGCCTGAAAGCTGGTCACCGAGATTGTGACGCACTTTCTGGAGCGAGAACTCGGAGATCAGGCTCTCAAGTTTGTCGCGTTGCTCCTCCTTGGTCATCGAGGTCATCTCCAGAATGGACCGTATGTTGTTCTCCACTGTCATCTTGCGGAAAACCGATGCCTCCTGCGCCAGGTATCCGATCCCTTTCTGCGCACGTTTGTAAACCGGGAACTTGGTTATATTCAGATCGTTGAGGAAGATCTGCCCCTCGTTGGGGGTAATAAGTCCGGTGGTCATGTAGAACGTCGTGGTCTTGCCGGCGCCGTTAGGGCCGAGCAACCCCACGATTTCACCCTGGGTAACGTCGATACTTACATGATTCACCACCGTGCGACGGCCATATTTCTTCACCAGATTCTCGGTGCGGAGCACAGTGCGCCCATCTTCGGCAGGAGCCGAAGGTTCATTGGAATTCTCTGAGGGGGAATTACCGTCGTCGGGACCGGGGCCATGCTGCTCGCCGCGCGGCAGTTCGAGAAAATCCGGAACGGGGATCTTTTCCTGCTCCTGATTCTTATTATGCAATACGTAGTTGATTCCCATCTGTCATTCGTCCTTGGCGCGTTTGAGACGTGCGTCGATATAATCCGTGAGAAGTCCGATAGCCACAGAATTCGTACCGCCCTGTGGTATAATAAGGTCGGCGAAACGCTTTGAATGTACTGGCAGTGCATAGGTTTCAGCACCCCTTCGTACCGGTCGATAACCATCTGGGGGGTACGTCCTCGTTCTATACAATCGCGCGCGATAACGCGGATAAGACGGTCGTCGGCATCGGCGTCAACAAAACATTTCACATCCATCATATCGCGCACCGAACTTTCGCACAGCACCAGAATTCCCTCCACAATCACCACATCGCGAGGCTCCACCCGCACTGTTTCCGCCTGGCGGGTGCAGGTCAGATAGGAATAGGTAGGCATCTCGATAGCCCTCCCCTCTTTAAGCGCCTTGAGGTGTGCCACCAGAAGAGGCCATTCTATTGCCGCCGGCTCGTCGAAATTGATTTTCGAGCGCTCCTGCGGAGGGATATGCGAGGAGTCCTTATAATATGAGTCCTGGGGAATCACGGCGACTTCCCCGGCGGGGAAGCTCCTGATGATTTTATTTACGACGGTGGTCTTGCCTGAACCGGTGCCACCTGCAATTCCGATGATAAGCATATTCAGTGGTGGGATGAGAATCTGTTTATGAGGGCGAAATTACTAATATTTTGGCATAGTTGGCATATAAATTCTCAACTTTCTTGGATTTTTAGTACCTTTGCCTTGATTTAGAACCGGGGAAAGCGCTTGGAGCACAGCCCTACGTCTCCCCCTGAACGAATAGAAATGATAGTTGACAAATCGCTCGAACAATTCGGCAAATACTGCCTTTTCATACGCCGCGCCTTCGCCATCCCCGACAAATGGGGAGTATTCGGACGCCGCACGGTAACGGAGATTTCCAAACTCGGTATCGACTCCATACCGCTGGTAATCATCATCTCCCTCTTCATCGGTGCGGTGTGTACGATACAGATGAAACTCAACACCACCAATCCGCTGATGCCCGCTTATTCCGTAGGTCTGGCCACGCGCGACATAGTGCTGCTTGAATTCTCCAACTCCATACTCTGTCTTATCCTTGCCGGCAAGGTAGGCTCGAACATCGCCTCGGAAATCGGCACCATGAGAGTGACGGAGCAGATCGACGCCCTCGACATAATGGGCGTAAACTCCACCAACTATCTGGTACTGCCTAAAATAGTCGGATTCGTAGCATTCATGCCCGTACTCGGAATTTTCTGTATAGGCACCTCGATATTAGGCGGCTTCTGTGTGGCATTCTTCACCGACATCATCTCCGTGGCTCGCTACACCTACGGCATACAGGCCTATTTCACCGAGTGGTATGTGTGGTACGGCCTTATCAAATCGCTGGTATTCGCATTCATCATCGCCTCCGTAGCCTCTTTCTGGGGCTACTACGTGAAGGGCGGCGCGCTCCAGGTAGGTAAAGCCTCCACCAATGCAGTGGTCTCCAGCTCCATCCTCATCCTCCTCTTCGACGTTATCCTTACCAAGCTCCTACTGCAATGATCGAAGTAAAGAATATCGTAAAGTCGTTCGACGGCAAAACCATTCTGCACGACGTTTCCGCAAAATTCTATTCCGGCAAGACAAACCTCATCATAGGTCAGTCAGGGTCGGGCAAGACAGTGCTGATGAAATCGATCATCGGCCTGGTGCGCCCCGAAGAGGGTGAAATACTTTATGACGGACGCAATCTGCTCGAAATGAGCGAACGTCAGGTCAAGGAACTGCGCAAGGAGATAGGGATGCTGTTCCAGGGATCGGCACTGTTCGACTCCGAAACGGTGCTGGGCAACGTGATGTTCCCGCTGATGATGTTCACCAACATGAGCCGGGGCGAACAACTTGACCGTGCACGCTTCTGTCTGGAGCGCGTAAACCTTCAGGGCGCCGAAAACAAATTCCCCTCCGAAATTTCGGGCGGTATGCAGAAACGTGTGGCCATAGCGCGTGCCATAGCGCTCAATCCCCGCTATCTGTTCTGCGACGAGCCGAACTCGGGTCTCGACCCAAAGACCTCCATACTCATCGACGAACTTCTGCATGACATCACACATGAGTATGACATCACCACCATCATCAATACCCACGACATGAATTCCGTGCTGGGTATCGGCGAGAATATCGTGTTTCTCAACAAAGGGCACCGCGAATGGGTCGGCGACAAGCAGAAAATATTCACCACCTCCAACGAAGCCCTCAATGAATTTGTGTTCGCCACCCGTCTGTTCCAGGAGGTGAAAGACTATATCGTGTCACACGACCGCAAATAGGGGGGCGAAACGCACATCATAAACCTAAAACTTATTCTTGCGCAGCCGCGCGTACACATGTGATACGCAGTGTATCGGCCTGGCCGGCGTGTCGCTCGGCTTTGCGTGCCGCATCGGGAGTTGCCATGCGGCGATCGTTCTTCCGGAACATGAATGAATCGGCACGCACCGCACCCTTTTCAATTCTGCGTTCAAGTCCGCGGGCCGAGTTCTCCATTTTATTGTCAAGCGATCGGGCTTCCTTATCAAATTTACGGGCCTCTCTGCGGGCCTGGGTCTCCATCTTACGGTCAACCTTGCGGGCCTCTTTGTCAAATTGACGTGCTTTCCCGTAAGTTTCCTTTTGGGCGCGACGATATTCTTTCTTCGTCTTGTCAAGGCCATTGCGGGCCGTATCGGTAGCCTTGGCACCAACCTCTTCGGCAAGTTTCACCGTGCCGTCTTTAACGTTACCGGCCTCACCGGCCACCTTTTCAGCGACCTGGCTGACGGCATTGCTGAGATCCTCTTTTACAGTCTGTGCCATTCCCGCCGATGGTAGGAGCACCGACATCGCCACAGCCGCTGTGATCAGTTTCTTTTTCATAATACGTACGTAACTGTTTTTGTCTTTAATATATAGACAAACCGAGCCCCGGATAGTTTAGCCTGTCCGGGGCAATTAATGTTAACGGCATACGGTCAGCGGGCCAGGTTGAGGTTCAGCGAGAGACCGTAGGAAGAGGAAGATGTGGGGTAAGCGGCGTTTGAAACCAGCGGCGTGTTAACC
>URZG01000175.1 GCA_900552325.1 uncultured Porphyromonadaceae bacterium
AGGATGCCGTGGATTATACCGTTCTGGCCGATTACCGCAACCGGTCGCGGAATGTGGCGCCGGGCAATGATGAGATCGTGGATTGCGACTATTTCCGGGTCAACCGTCTGGAACTTGACGGGGAGCTTTCGATTCCTGCCGATCCGGAGGCTTTCAGAGTACTGATGTGCCTTGAGGGTGAGGCTTCGCTCGTGTTCGCCTGCGACAAGGCTGACGTCGGGAATACGCGCGGCAACAGCCGCATGGTTCTGCGCCGCGGACAGACGGTGCTGATCCCGGCTTCTGCCCCCTCCCTTACAATGACGGGCCACGCCATCCTTCTTTCGGCCCAGGCCTGATGCCGGTCGCGGTTACCGTCGGGCTTGTGGGATAAAGGAGGAAGCTGTATCGTGACCGGCGCCCGAGGTGCCACCCGAGGGGGGCGACTGACGCGATCATGACACAGCTTCCCTGCGTTACCGCTGATACAAAGAATAACCCGGCGTGATTAAGAACTGATTTGTATGATTTAATTTGTGTTATTCAGGGGGTAGGATTCATTTCTTGCGGCTGACGGTGTGGAGGGTGTTTCCGTTCTCGTCGAGCATGTGGAGGTTGAGAGTGTTTTTGTCGGCACTGAGAACGGAGAAGCCGGGTGCATCGCTGCAGAAGACGGTGCCGTCGATCTTCGCCGGCACTCTTGTCTGCGAGCCGGAGGTGTTGACGATGTAGTCAGTCTGCGAGCCGGGGCGCCGGATGTGCTGGTAGTTGTGCAGATGGCCGCAGATGTACATGTCCACCCTGTGTCGGCGGATAATGGAGTCGACGCGTTTCTGGAGGTCGGTGCGTTCGGATTCGGCTTTGTCGGTGTAGGCGAAGATGGGATGATGTCCCACGACTACCACCCAGTCCTCGCCGGCCTCGGCGAGAGTGCGGTCAAGCCACTGCAGCTGTGCCTCCATATCCTGTGCGGCGGCATCGGGATAGGTCGCGGTGTTCTTGCGGTATTTGTCGATCAGGGGTGTGGTGTCAATGAACACTACTTTCAGCGTTGTGCCGTCCTCATCGAAGGTGCGTGTGTAGTAGCGCGCCGGCATCTTCCAGCGCCGTGATACCCCCGAGTAATCGAGTACGGCCTGAGTGTTGCCCCGGTATTCATGGTTGCCGCAGAGGGGGTACCAGTCGACCATCAGTTCGGGATGGGAGTATATTAGCTCGTAGTTTGTCATCCAGAGGGGATCGGAGACACTCTGCACACCGCCGTAGTGGTGAGTGTCGCCAAGAGAGAGAACGGCCTCGGGGCCGATGCGGTCGGCGACTTCGCCCATGGTGTCGGCTACTTTTTTCTGATGGTAATATCCGTTGCGGCCGAGGTCGGAAGCCACGATGAGGTTGATGTCGCCTTTGGCGGGAACGTTCTGGGCGGAAGCGCACATGGCGGCGGCGCCGAGAAGTGATAATAACAGTTTGCGTATCATTTTATTATGTTGATTTTGTCTGTTGTGTGGTGTTTCAGAAGGTCACCTTTATGCCACCGTTGAGTTTCACCCCGTAGTATTCCTGCTGCATGGTGAAGTCCTTGCTCCCCTGGTAATACCTCAGGGGCTGGTTGAGGAGGTTTGTCAGGTCGGCATATACGGTGAAACGGGTTTTGCGGCCGAAGGTGTAGCTGATATTGAAATCCATATATTTCACGTCGTCGTAGTATCGGTCATAGAATTTCTCCTGACTCATCTCGTCGATGAAAGAGGAGGCGTAGTTGAACGACAGGCGAGCCGACAGTCCGAATTTCTCGAAGAATAGCGAGAGATTGGCCGTGTGCGCGGGTGAGCCGGGGAGGCTGAGCCCTTTCTCATTCTCGCGGCCGGTGAAGTTGAAGTCGGTGATACGCGAATGGGTATAGGTGTATGTGCCGTAAAAACCGATGCATTTCATGGCGGGGGTGATGAAGCCGAAGTCACGCTGGTAGGCCAGTTCCACTCCGAAGAGGTCGGCGTTGCCGCCGTTTTTGGGCTGGGTGAGTTTGGTCCATACATTCCCCTCGTACTCGCGGTTGAACGCCACTTCGTCGACAATGAATCCGTTGATATGTTTGTAGAATACACCTGCCGATACGAGACCGACAGATCTCCAGTAGCGTTCGGCGCTGATGTCAAGGTTGTGTGATGTCGTGGCCTCGAGACCCGGATTGCCGATTACCAGCTCGTTGTCGCCGCGTTTGATGTTCATGCATGGCACGAGAGCGGAATATTTCGGGCGTGAGATGGACTGGTTATATCCGGTGCGGAGCATGAGATCCTTGTCGATCTCCCATTTGAGGATGAGTGACGGCAGGAAATTGATGTAGGACGAGCTCTCGGCGCCGGTGGAGGATACGGAGTTTGTCTCGTCGTCGTATTTCGTTCCGGAGTAACGCAGGGCGGTGTTTTCCACGCGCAGGCCACCCATGAAACTCAGGTTGTCGGCCAGACGAGAATCCACACGGACGTATCCTGAGGTCACGTTCTCGCGGGCGTTGTAGTTGCCGGCGAGTTCTTCGGCCACCTGAGCTTTCTCGAAAAGCGATGGATTGTCAAGGTCAAGGGACCCGAGGAAATCCTTGGAGATGTATGTTCCGGGCTGATAGCGGTCGGAGGGCATGAAGTGGCGGGTGTTCTGATCTGTTGTGCTGGCGAAGGCTCTGGAGTCAAACCCCTTTTCGTCAAGCGGGGAGTATTCGTAGAAGTCGATCTCCTTGTCCTTCGTCTTGTTGACGAATTTGAATCCGAACTTGAGCTTCGACCGCTCGCTCAGGCGTGTCTTGAAATCAATGGCGAACCGGAGGTCGCGCTCCACTATCGTCTGCTGCTGCTGGGTTAGATCCTTGAGCGAGAAGTTGTCGTCAAGAATCATCGTGGAGCCCTCGAGGGGCGAGGCGAAAGGCATCCGGGTGTCGGAAAGGTCGAAGGCGAAATGCTGTTTGCGCAGACGGTAATCGATGTAGCGCTCGTTGGGACGGTCCTCCGACGCACGGGCATATCCGGCCTTCCATTCAAGGTCGAGCGGACCCAGCCGGTTTTCGCCCCCGAGGGTGAAGTCCATGGTGCGCTGGCGTTCGAGACGTGCGTTGCTGTTGTCGGGAGTGCCTCCTTTGGTCTGCAACCTCACATCCGCCACCCCTTTCGGCGAGATGTCTTTCAGGTTGGTGCGGTAGCGGTTCTCCCAGTCATTACGGTTGTTGAAAATACCTTTGAACCAGATTTTGTTGAAGTGGTCGAAACGGTAGTCAAGTGACAGCGAATAGCTTTGGCGTTCGCGAGTGACGTAATATCGGCGTATCTGGTAATCGCTCACATACAGTTTGCCGTTGTCGTCCTTTTCCCAAAGGAATTCCGTGTCGTATGAACCGGAGGGAGCGTTATTATAAGATGCGGAGGCCATGAAGCCGAACCTGTCGTTGAAAAAACGGCTGCCGACGGTAAGTCCAAGGTTCAGCTGCGCTTTCCGGCTTATCCAGTTGTAACCGGTACCGGCCACGGCGTTGAGCGTGAACCGCTGCGGCGAGTTCTTGGTGACAAGGTTTATCGATCCGCCTATGGCGTCGCCGTCCTGGTCAGGCATGAGAGTCTTGTTGACCTCGATGGTCTGTATCATGTCCGAGGGGATCAGGTCAAGCTGCACGTTGCGGATATCCCCTTCGGCCGACGGAATCCTGGAGCCGTTTACGGTAACGGAACTGAAATCGGCCGGTGTGCCGCGTACCTGGCCGAAGCGCGCCTCACCCTGGTCGTACTGCACGTTGATGCCGCTGATGCGTTTGAGGGCGTCGCCGATATTGGAGTCGGGGAATTTCCCGATCTGGTCGGCCGACACTATGTTGGTGATGTTCACGTTGTTCTTCTGTGTGTTGATGGCACGGTGCTGACCCGAGAACACCCCTGTCACCACCACTTCCTTAAGTTCTTTGGAAGCATCGGCCATCACGATATCTTCGGTCATGTCTTTGCCTTTGACCTGCACCTTCCTGGCCGAAGGGGCGTAGCCGATGTATGATACTTTCAGTGTGTGGTCTCCGGAATGTAGACCTGCGAAGGAATAGAATCCGTCGGCATCCGTGACTGCGGAGTGCTTGTCGTCGTCAAGGATGACCACTGCTCCCGGCAAGGGGTTCTTATCATTATCCATGATACGTCCCCGCAGCAATGATCCTGCAGGAAGGTCGGCACCTCCGGCGCCGATGCCGGCGGCTACACCGGCCAAAAGAAATGTGAATCTTTTTTTCACAGTAGAAATTGTTATTGGTTTCGCCGGCAAAATTAGGGGTGAGATGTTTCATGGTATTTTCAAAAAAATGGAATTATCGTGAAATGCTCCCGGGCAAGGTGCCGGTATTAAAGTTTTATTAAACTTTTTGATGGATAATTATGTAATACGGATATATGTTTAATTTTGCGGCATGGAAAGAACCGGACATATACTTGTGGTCGACGACGAGGAGACTCTGTGCGACACTCTGGCATTCAACCTCGAGAGCGAAGGGTATCAGGTAGATACCGCTTACAGCGCCGAGGAGGCTCTTACGCGCAATCTTGCGGAGTATGATCTCATCCTGCTGGATATAATGATGGGGGAGATCTCGGGCTTGCAGCTGGCCAGGATCATGAAGTCGAATCCGTCCACCGCCGGGGTGCCTATAATTTTCTGCACCGCCCGCGATACGGAGGATGATATGATCAAGGGGCTTGACCTCGGGGCCGATGACTATATAATGAAGCCTTACTCGCTCAAAGCCGTTCTGGCGAGGGTGCGCACGGTGTTGCGGCGTACTTGCGGCCACCATGCCGAGGCGCCCCGCGACACGGTTTCGTACAATGGGCTGGTGCTGTCGGTGCGCAACCGCACCTGCACAGTCGACGGCCGTGAGGTGAAGATGCCCAAAAAGGAGTTCGAGATCCTTCTGAAACTTGTGTCGAACATGGGGCAGGTGTTTTCGCGTCAGGAACTGCTGCGCGACATCTGGCCTGACGAGGTGGTTGTGCTGGCCCGTGTGGTGGATGTCAACATCACCCGGATAAGGCAGAAGATAGGCGCATACGGCAAGAACATCGTGACACGTTCGGGGTATGGCTATGGCTTTTTTGAGTAAGGTGAC
>URZG01000176.1 GCA_900552325.1 uncultured Porphyromonadaceae bacterium
CATGATCACACCGCGTGCGCGGCCGTCGATGATGACGATGTCGAGCATCTCGCGGCGCACGAAGCTCTTGACGGTGCCTTTCTCGATCTGACGGTTCAGCGAGGCGTAGGCGCCAAGGAGGAGCTGCTGGCCGGTCTGGCCTTTGGCGTAGAATGTACGCGATACCTGCGCGCCGCCGAAGGAGCGGTTGGCCAGGAGGCCGCCGTACTCACGGGCGAAAGGCACGCCCTGAGCCACGCACTGGTCGATGATGTTGTTCGATACCTCGGCCAGACGGTAAACGTTGGCTTCGCGCGAACGGAAGTCGCCGCCTTTCACGGTGTCGTAGAAGAGACGGTAAACGGAGTCGCCGTCGTTCTGGTAGTTCTTTGCGGCGTTGATACCGCCCTGAGCGGCGATGGAGTGCGCGCGGCGGGGGGAATCCTGGATGCAGAAGTTATATACGTTGAAACCCATCTCGCCGAGGGTGGAGGCTGCGGAGGCGCCTGCGAGACCCGTACCTACCACGATGATGTCGAGGTGGCGCTTGTTGGCGGGGTTGACGAGTTTCTGGTGGGCTTTATAGTTGGTCCACTTCTCAGCGACGGGACCTTCGGGGATTTTGGAGTCAATCTGGAACTCGGGGAGTTTCGAGGATTCGATGTCCGCGTAATCCTTCATGATGGGGGTAGAGTCGATCATACCCTCTACTTTCTTGAGATCTGCCATTTCTGATCAGCGGTGTTATTAGTTAATGGTTTCGTTGGCTGCGTTGGGGCAGTTGGCTGCATTGGGGCAGTCGGCGTTGAGACAGGGAGCCTCGGCGGCGCAGTTGCCGTTGGCGCAGGGAGCCTTGTCGGCGGCGATGTAGGGAGCGTCGGCAGCGCCGTTGTGGGTGGCTGCCATCTCTACGTACTGGCGGTTGAGTTCGGGGTTCTTCTCATAGAAGCCGTTCTGAGCCTGTACGAAGAATACTACCGCCTCGGCGATGAAGAGGGCGATGATGATAGTGGTGAACCAGTTGGCGCATTTCTTCAGGCGGGGGAGCCAGGTGCGGCCGTTCCATCCGCAGGACTGGAACATCGACCAGAAGCCGTGGGTCATGTGGAACCACAGGGCGATGAAGGCTACGATGTATGCGGCGAGCACCCACCACTGCGAGAAAGCTGCCTGGAGGAAGAGTGTGCCGGCTGCGGGTGAAACCTCGATGGTCTTGCCGCAGATGGTGGTGAATTCTTCACCGCGGAATTCGCAGATTTCAGCGAACTGCATCTTGGCCCAGAACTGGATGAGGTGGAGCACCAGGAAGGCTACGATTACGAAGCCGAGCACGAGCATGTTCTTCGACGACCACTCGACCTGGGGGGGGCGGGAGGTTACGGCATAACGCTCGTGGCCGCGGGCGCGGCGGTTCTGGACTGTGAGCCAGCAAGCGTAAAGAATGTGGATGATGAAGCCGGCGGCGAGCACGAGTGAGCCTACGAGCGCGTACCAGTTGGCCCCGAGAAACTCGCAGACTACGTTGTAGGCTGTGGGCCAGAAGATGGCTACGCCGTTCATCAACGCATGGAACGTCACGAATAGGATAAGGAACGCGCCGGTCAGCGACATGACGAGTTTCCTACCTACGGATGAGGATGTTAACCACATAAATGTTTGATTTAGAAGTGATGTGAAATTATAGTTTTGTTGTGTTTACAGGGTATGCGCAGGATGGCTTTTCCCGGCTCCGCCGGAGCCGGGTGGAGGGGGCCGCGCCCGTTATTACGGCAAAATTAGTGAATAATCCAAAAGTTCACAACTATTAAGGAAATTTTTCTATAATTTTCTTTGGGTGAGAAGGCGCCACCACGAGGGGGGAGCTGAGGCCAGATCGGTCTGCAGCGGGTCGGTGAAGGAGGGGAGAGGCACCTCATGGCCGAACTGCGAGGGGTAGATGACCATGAGGTTGTTGTGTCCGAAGTAACGCTGGAGCATCCCAGGCATCTCGGCCAGCTCGGAGGTGAAGCTCACGGAGTTGGCGCGGGCGGTGACCACGGCCAGCAGGTCGTCGTCGCGCAGGTCGCGTGTCAGCGCCGTGATGTTGTCGGAATGGTTTCCGTTATTATATGTGTGGCGTATGCCTAATCCTTCGGCGTGGATCACCCCGCGTAGCAGCGCCTCCTGGTCGTGGGAGCAGTAGAATGTGATGCGGCAGCCCACTTCCTGAGTGAGACGTCCGAGGGTGGTGACCCACTGGCGGAAACCGGTCTCGAACTGCGCCTTCTCGGGTACATACACGAGGATGCGGGTGATGGTGTTGACGGGGATGAACGTTCGCGCCACAATGACCATGCGGTTGGTGGAGCGCAGCAGCGCCTCGGTCTTGCCTCCGAGGAAGGTGTCGATCACGGTGGCCTTGCGGTGCATGCCCATCACCACGCGGGTGATGTCGCGTTCCTCTATGGTGTTGGTGATTCCGGTGGCGGTGTTGAGGTCGTAGCGCTCGATTATCTCCATCGGGGTGTCGGCGGCGGAGGCTGCCTTGCGGGCGAGCTTGAGCGACGACTGGCCTATGGCTTTGGAGGCGGCTGTGTTGGAGTTGCGCACGTGGAGGGCGAAGAGGTGATCGCTCTTGCCGGAGGTGCTTTGCCGGTTGAACATCAGGGCCAGTTCGGCCAGTGCGGCGGCGGTGATGGGGTTGGATACGGGCACAAGGGTCCGCTCGGGCATATTCGCGGCCGAGGCGGTCACCGGCTGGTCGGGAGCCTCGGAGAGCTGGCGTACACGGATGCGGGCGGCGGCGGCCGAGGTTATCACCGGGGCGATGGCGCAGGTGACGAGGATCACCAGCACCGTGCCGTTGAGGATCGTCTCGTCCATCATCCTCGTGCCGTCGGGGAGCACCATGTTGTAGCCGATGGTGACGACGGCGAGCGCCACAGCGGTGTGGGCTGTGGTGAGCCCGAACATCATGCGGCGGTCGCACCCCTGCATGCCGTTGATTTTCTGGCCGGCCCAGGCGGCGATCCATTTGCTTGCCAGGGCCACGGCGAGCATTATCAGGGCCACAAGGAGGGTGTTGCCCGAGAAGATTACGCTGAGGTTGATCATCATTCCCACCCCGATCAGGAAATAGGGGATGAACAGGGCGTTGCCTACGAACTCTATCGAGGTCATAAGCGGGGAGTTGGCCGGTACGTAACGGTTGATGACCAGGCCGGCATAGAAGGCGCCGAGCACCGGTTCCAGGCCTATTATTCCTGAAAGCCATGCCGAGAAGAAAACCATGGCCAGGATGAATACGTATTGAGTGACTTTCTCGCCGTAACTCTTGAAGAACCAGCGTGTAAGGCGCGGATACACGTAAAGCACAGCGCCGCCGTAAAGGCCCAGCTTGAGCACCAGCCAGAGCATTGCAGTGAACTGGAAGGCTCCGGTGTCGTGGATATTGACGCAGGCCGCAAGTACCAGGAGGGCGCCGATCACCGCAATGATGGTGCCGACCACAGAGATCAGCACCACCGGCGACTTGGTGACGCCGAAACGCGCGGCCACGGGGTAGGCGATGAGGGTATGCGAGGCATACATCGACGCCAGCAGAAAGGCGGTGATCCACCCCGTGTGGAGAAGCCACACGCTGGCCGCCACCCCCATGACCATAGGGATGAAGAAGGTCAGCAGCCCGAAACTCATCCCCTTGCGGAGGTTGAGCCGGAGATGGTACATGTCGATCTCCAGCCCGGCCAGGAACATCAGGTAAAGGAGTCCCACCTGCCCGAAAATCTCGAAAGAGCTGTCACGGTCAAGGATATGCAGCCCGTAAGGCCCCACGGCCACACCCGCCGCAATCATCCCCACGATATGGGGAATCTTGAGGCGGTTGAGCAATACCGGCGCCAGCAATATTATCACCAGCACCACCAGGAATATCGCTACCGGGTTGGTAAGAGGCAAGAGAGCCTGTAAAGGCAAGAGGCAAGAGGCGAGAGGCAAGAGTAATGTTACTTTTAGAGGTGAGGGGATAGGATTTCGGGTGTCTGTGATTTTTAATGAGAGAGAAGAAGGGAGGAGGGAAGGGAGGAGGGAACGGAGGGATCAAGAGGAGGTAGTGGGCTGGAATCCGCGGCGCAGATAGGCTTTGTAGCCACTCAGCATTTTCGCGATTTCCTCGAATCGGGGCTTGATATTTTCAAGGTCAGACGCAGAGAGGTAGTTGAGATCCATGGCAAGGGTGAGCTGGCAGTAACATTCCATCAGCGAGCCATAGGATATGGAGAGAAAATGGATTGTTTCTTTTTCAGTCTCTCTTCCCTTGCCTTCGGCGATATTTGACGCTACGGATATTACCGAACGTCTTATCTGATCTGCTAATGCGAATCTTTCATAAGCGGGGAATTGTTCAAGTAAAAGATATACTTCTTTTACCAGGATTCTCGCGGCCTGCCATACTTTGAGATTCTCAAAGTTGAATTCTATTTTGCCCATTCTTTCGCATCATAGATCAATTATGAATTTAATTAGTAAAGTCAGCCTTAATTATCAAGCATCAAGGTGATATTAATGGTAACTTTACTCTTGCCTCTCGCCTCTAACCTCTTGCCTTTAAAATGTGTTCGGCGATCTGGACGGCGTTGAGGGCGGCGCCTTTGCGGATCTGGTCGGAGACGGTCCAGAAGGTGAGGGCGTTGTCGGAGGCAAGGTCGGCGCGGAGACGGCCTACGTAGACGGGGTCGTGGTGGGCCAGGTCGAGGGGCATGGGGTAGACGCGGTTGGCGGGGTCGTCCATCAGCACTACTCCGGGAGCGGCGGCAAAGGCCTGACGGGCCTGCTCCACGGTGACGGGGCTCTCGGTCTCCACCCAGATGGCCTCGGAATGAGCGCGCATCACGGGAACGCGTACGCAGGTGGCGCTGACCCGGATGGTGTCGGAGTGCATGATCTTGCGCGTCTCGTGGAACATCTTCATCTCCTCCTTCGTGTAGTCGTTGTCGGTGAAGACGTCAATATGCGGAATCACGTTATAGGCCAGCTGGAAAGCGAATTTCTCCACCGTAGGCTCCTTGCCCGCAACCAGTTCGGCATGCTGTTCCACCAGTTCGGCCATGCC
>URZG01000177.1 GCA_900552325.1 uncultured Porphyromonadaceae bacterium
GGAGTCGGCGCAGATCTGGCCGGTAAGGTCTATCTCCAGACAGGAGTTGATGGAGGTGACGCGAGGGTTCTGCGCTATTATAAAAGGATCGTTGGTGTATGCCACATCCTTGAATATCATCTCCTTGTTATAATCCATCAGATCGTAAAGATGACGTGAACCCAATGCGAGACAGGCTACGGACTTGCCCGGTTCGATCTTCTTGAGGGAGTTGTCGATCACGCCACTCTGTATGAGCGGCAGCACACCGTCGGTCATCGCCTCCGTGTGGAGTCCGAGATGTTTGTGATCCGAAAGGGCAGCGATTACGGCGTTGGGTATCCCCCCTACTCCGATCTGGAGAGTGGCTCCGTCGGGTATTCGTTCGGCGATGGCACGCCCTATGGCTATCTCCTTTTCGTTCGGTTCCGGTGTGGGCACCTCCACGAGCGGATCATCCACCAGCACGGCGGCGTCGATTTGCGATATGTGAATCACAGGGTCGCCGTAGGAGTACGGCATGTGCGGATTGATCTGTGCTATCACCTTGCGCGCACATTCAGTGGCCGAAAAAGCCAGATCCGCCGAAACTCCATAGCTCACATATCCGTTCTCGTCAGGCATCGAGCAGTTGAGGAGCACAGCATCCACCGGCCATGTGCCGTCACGGAAAAGCGACGGCACCTCTCCGAGGAATTTCGGCGTGGTGGCGCCATAACCTTCGGCAATCCAGCGGCGCACGTTGTTCGATACGAAACAGGTGTCGACCAGAAAGGAATCCTTGTATTCCGGACGGCAATAGGGAGCCTCCCTGCGGGAGACGGAAAACCCGGAATAGAGAGTCACCCCGCGCAGTTCGTCTCCGCGACGGGTAAGGGCGTCGACAAGGGTCTCAGGCACCGAGGTGCTCCCCTGGATATATACATGGTCGCCGCTCTTTATCAGTTTTACCGCCTCGTCGGCGCTTACGTATTTCATAAGGTCAATGCGTTAGTCAGTTTGCGGGAAAATCATTGTGAAACGCTTTCAGGCGGCGCTCAAGCATCTCGAACTGTTTTTCGTCGGAGAGCATCGACACACATACGCGCAGCCCCTGCTGCCTGCTGCCTGTAGAGGGCAACGAGATCGCGGCCACACCGTAGCGCAACAGTTCCTCCTGGAGCTTGTCACCGGTCATACCGGGATACCCTACGGTGAAGAAGAAGCCATCGGAAATAGGCTGGGAGTTGTCGGCGCCGTCATGTGCATAAACAAGATGGAAGCCATTGGCAAGGAAAAGCTCTTTGGCCCTTTTGGCCCGTCGGCCATACTCCCGACATTCGTCGACGAAATCTATCTTTCCTTCAACAGCCGCCTCCAGCATCGCCGCATAGGCATACTGGGCGGAATGGGTAGTACCCGACGACGCACAGTAAAGCACGCCATATATGTAAGCGTCGCCGAAAGTCGGCATCTCGTAGAACTTCTCGAAGAATTCATAGCGGCGGTCGGCCACTGCAGGCGACATGCACACCATGGCGATACGCTGGCCGGCATAGCTGAAGATCTTTGATGAGGATACCATGAGCACATACCGGTCGGTGTACTTTGCGATCGTAGGCACGAACGGTTCGGTATAAGGCACACCGAAGCGCTTGCGGAAATCCATGCCGAGATAGGCGAGATCCTCCATTATTATCACATCGTGTTTCTCAGCCATGCGGGCGAGAATACGGAACTCCTCGTCGGTAAGGTTTGTCCACGCCGGATTGTTGGGGTTGCTGTAGATGATAGCCGATACGCGCCCTTTGGAAAGGAAGGCGTCAAGCCGCTCCTCCATCGCCTCGCCGCGGCAGTCGTATATGTCAAGCGATTCCTGCTCCAGGCCCAGTAACTTGACCTGGTTGTGCTGCGCCGGGAAACCGGGGTCGAGGAAAAGGATGGTGTCGCGCCCCGCGAGACGCTGCCCCATAAGGAGGAACATGGTGAAAGTACCCTGCATAGATCCCACGGTGGGAACTATGCACCGACCCGGCACATCGATATCGAGGAAGGCTTTCAGGAACTTGCTGCCGGCCTCTTTAAGCTGCGGGATACCGACGATATTGGGATATACTCCGGCGGCTCCGGCGGCCAGCGCCTCGGCCTCCGCGGCAGCGCCGACCTTCGACGGAGGCAACCCGGGATTTCCCATCTCGAGGTGCACGAAACTCTCGCCGAGCGGCTCTTCCAGACGTCCGGCCAGCGCGACGATCTGTCGTATGGTGGCCGACGCTATATTGACGATATTAAGCTCGGCCATCGTATTGTCGAATACGGATTTATGTACGGGAAACATTCTTTTCTGCTGGAAATCTACAATTCAGTAAAGATAGCTCACACGGCTTTGGCGCGTTCGTAACCGGCACGGAAAGCCGCTATATTCTGCTCCACAAGTTTCTCGCCCTTACGCGAGAATACGGTGCGGATTCCACCCTCGATCTTCTCCACCGGAAGATCGATAAACCGGGCCGCCGCTCCGAGAAGCACCATGTTGGCCGACCGGACGGTAGCCACTTCCTTGGCGACCGCGTCCATATCGAAAGCAACCACATTGTCGCGGCTCTGCAGATCGCTCAGAAGCGCGTCACAATCGGGATAGTTCGGTATGTTGACGAACGGCACGGTACTGGTAACGATCCACCCCTGCTGCGAGAGGAAGGGGAGGTAGCGCAGCGCCTCCATCGGCTCGAGCGAGATGACGATGTCGGCCTTCCCCTGCGGGATCAGGTCGGAGCTGATCGGACGGGAGCTAAGGCGCAGACACGACATGACATCGCCTCCGCGCTGGCTCATGCCATGCACTTCGGCCTGTTTGAGATAGAGATTGTCGCTGAGTGCCGCCGCACCGAGTATTGTGGCGATGGAGAGGATGCCCTGTCCGCCCACACCTGCCAGTATAATATCTGATTTCATGATGTTTGACAGTTTTTTGGAATAGACTTATGCCTGCTTTTTGGCATGGCGGCGCGCAGTCTGTATGCACTCGCGGCGCGAAACGACTACCGACAGTCCGTTGTAGTTGAACTCGTTGATAAACAATGCCTTCATCTCCTCGTGGTTCTTAGGCAGGGAGTCGATTGTATGCAGGTGGTCCGGATCCACACCCAGGCCGAGGCATATCTCCTCGAGTTTGCCGGTGCCCTGCGAATCCTGGCCGCCGGTCATGCCGGTTGTGAGGTTGTCCGAGATAATCACCGTCATCGGTGTGTTCTCGTTGATCGCGTCAAGGAGACCGGTCATACCTGAATGAGTGAATGTGGAATCGCCGATTATGGCTACCGCCGGGTGCTGACCTGCGTCGGCCGCTCCCTTGGCCATCGTTATCGATGCGCCCATATCCACACATGTATCTATGGCGTTGAACGGCGAGAGCCAACCCAGCGTATAACAGCCGATATCGCCGAACACCTTGGGGTTCTCGAATTCCTTCATGGCGTCGTTTAAGGCCGAATATACATCGCGGTGTCCGCAACCCTGGCACAGTGCCGGCGGGCGGGGCATCACCATCTCATGCGCCGGATTGATATTTTTACGCATGGCGGCAAGTTCAGGCCAGAATCCGGCGAGAGCCGCGGCCACACTGTCGGGGTTGAGTTCACCGTCTCTGGGCAGAGTACCGTCGAATTTACCGTAAACTTTCAGGCCGCGGTCAAGGAGTCCGCGAAGCATATCCTCGATCACCGGCTGCCCCTCTTCGATTACCATTACCGCATCGCAGTTGTCGGCAAGTTCGGCCACGAGAGCACGGGGCACGGGGTACTGCGATATTTTCAGAACGGCGAACGGGCATCCCTCCGGGAAACACTCGCCCAGATAGTTTGCGGCTATGCCTGAAACTATGATACCGAGGCGCCGGTCGGTTCCGGGGGTAAGGGTATTGAAAGGCGACACCTCCGATTCATGCTCGAAGTCAGCCTGCTCCTTGATGAGCTGGCGGTTGCGCACACGCGAATTACCGGGCATGAGCACCCACTGGCGCGGATTGTCGGGATAATGCAGATGATTCTCGTCACGAGGCACGTCGTCCGTCTCCACCACCGCACGCGAGTGAGCCAGGCGCGTCACCATACGCACCAGCACGGGAATACGTAATTTTTCGGAAAGTTCGAAACCGTAGGCAGCCATATCGTAAGCCTCCTGCTGCGTGGACGGTTCGAGACACGGCACCATTGCGAAACGGGCGTAGAAACGCGAATCCTGTTCGTTCTGGGAAGAATGCATCGAAGGATCGTCAGCCGCCACTACAAGCAGACCGCCGTTGGCACCGGTCATGGCCGAGTTGACGAAGCCGTCGGCCGCCACGTTCATCCCTACGTGTTTCATCGCCACTATGGCGCGTTTACCGCAGAAGCTCATGCCGAGCGCTTCTTCCACGGCAGTTTTTTCATTTGAAGACCAATGGGAGTGGATATTGCGCTCGCGGGTGAGAGGGGAAGCCTGGATATATTCCAGAATCTCGGTGGATGGGGTCCCAGGATAGGCATAGCCCCCCGACAGCCCGGCGTTCAGCGCCCCTAAGGCGAGCGCTTCGTCGCCTAAAAGTAATCGTTTGGTTTTCATGAAATCTGTAGTATCAAAAATAAGGTCAGGCGCAAATATACAAATATTTATTCATAATGTATATTGCGCCTGAGATGTTATTCAGCAGTTTTTGTTTTTTGATGTTCCTTCCTGGAATACAGCCAGCAATAAAGTCCGCCGACGAATACCGCTCCTCCCGCTATATTACCTGCGGTCGACCACAGGAGGTTGGAAGCGAAACCGGAGAAGGAGATTTCCGCGCCCGAGAAAATCCCGGCAGGAATAAAAAACATATTGGCTATACAGTGCTCGTAGCCCAGAGCCACGAACGCCGCTACGGGAAGCCAGCAGCAGATCGTCTTGCCCGGCAACGTCCTGGCTCCGATCGCGAGCCATACCGCCAGGCACACACACCAGTTGGCTCCTATGCCCCGCAGAAAACACACATCCCACGAAAGCGAAGCCTTGGTCTCGGCCACCTTTATTATG
>URZG01000178.1 GCA_900552325.1 uncultured Porphyromonadaceae bacterium
ATACAAGAGGGATTGTATCACAACTTCAGGGAGAGATTTTGGAATTTATCTGCTCTGCGTTGTGTGGTTATCGCCTAAACTGCTTATAGATTGAGCTTTACGTGAAGTTCATAGTCCTTGGAGTATATCCTGTTGCTAAAAGCAAGTAAGTTGTTCCATCCTTTTTGTAATCTTCCCCTTTATCCTTTTTATTAATAACGCCGACTGATGCCGGTTCTGCCTCCACATATTCCAGGATGGTATGTGATGTCTGCTTTCCGTCGTGAAAAGCAGGCCGAGGACTCGCTGGTGGCTCATGGGTTTGAAGTTTTCCTCCCCAAAGTCACGCGTACTGTAAAGGAGCCCCATAGGCGTCCGCGTCAGGAGGAGATTCCTGCGGTAGCCACCTTTATATTTGTCCGCGCGGCGGCCGGCAGTCTGACCGACTACAAACAGCGTGTCGATTCCCGTCTGAAATTCTATACTGTGCCCGTTGCCGGAGCTTTGAGGCAGCAACCCCTTGTTGTGCCCGACAGCGAGATGAATGCTTTTATCCGGTTGTGGGAGGAACGCACGGGGGTGCGCGCCGAGATTTCTCCATGGAGCGGTATCCCGGCTGCCGGGACACGTGTGCGTGTCACCGCCGGCCCCCTTCAGGGTCTCGAAGGTATTTGTACCGGTCGCCAGGGGCGTACCGCCGTGCGGCTGTCGGTCAGCCTGCACGGCCTGATGACCGTCACCGCTACTTTGCCCCTCTCCCTCATCGCACCTGTGTGATTCATTGGGAGGGTTATGTCAATTATTCTCCAACATGTTTTTATTATAAGTCTGGTAGACTGAGTTTTATTCCGGTGTTCGTATTATATATACGTATTCATTTCTATATAACGACAAATGATAATAGGATATACAGCAGGTGTCTATGATCTTTTCCATATTGGACACCTGAATCTTCTCAAAAATGCCAAGAGCATGTGTGACAAGCTGATTGTCGGAGTTACTACGGATGATCTGGTCACATATAAAGGTAAAAGGGCTTTAATCCCGTTTGAAGACAGATTGGAGATTGTCAGGAACATAAAATTCGTAGATGCAGTCGTTCCGCAGTCAGATATGGATAAGCTGACAATGTGCCGCAAGCTCGGAGCAACAATGTTGTTTGTAGGAGATGATTGGTATGGTACGGATAAATGGAGGGCCTACGAGGATGAATTTAAAGCCGCCGGCATCAAGATTATTTATTTCCCATATACAAAAGGCGTATCATCAACTTTGATAAACCAGGCTCTTTCCCAGATACGGGATAAACCTGAAACAATAATGAACAATGGACATATTATAAAACCGTAAAATATGGATAATAAAGATTTCTGTCTAAGTTCATACATGGCTTTCCGGTATATATGGAAAGATGGAATGGACTTCTATAAGGGTTTTAAACACATTAATTACATACCACCGGAGCGTAGTGAGCTGAGGTCTGTATGTACGGCTCAGGATATGGATTCGGTGATATCGAGTCAGTTCGAAGAGTTGTACTCGCGTTATAGTAGTATCGGGATCCTGCTTTCAGGAGGAATGGATTCTGCTATTCTTGCATCTTATTTACGTCCAGGTAGCCACGCATATACCTTTACTTCCAATACCGGGGTATTCGACGCAGATGTGAAACGAGCTGAATACTACTGTAAAAAATTCGGATTGATACACCATCTGGTTGATATAACTCTCGGTGATTACAAGAAATATACACCGATTGT
The DNA here is from genome assembly GCA_900552325.1 of uncultured Porphyromonadaceae bacterium. Classification (GTDB taxonomy): domain Bacteria; phylum Bacteroidota; class Bacteroidia; order Bacteroidales; family Muribaculaceae; genus UBA7173. The sequence goes on from URZG01000178.1 coordinate 1,740, forward strand.
TATGGCTGCGAAAAACGCACCTGTACATTCAATTGAGCCTCAAATATATAAAGCTGCCTTGAATGGAAAAAAAGATGGTGTCGAGCTGATGATTGTGGGTGAAAGCGCAGATCTTATTTTCGGTGGTATGGACAAACTGATATCTAAGGATTGGGATTTCAACAGCTTTGTGGAACGTTATACATTCCTTGATCCCAACCTGGTGTTGGTGAACCCTATTTCCCAGTCAGCTCTTTATGAAAAATACCGCGTGGGGGCCAATGGAATAGATTACATGAGATTCATGGATGAGGTTTTCTCTATTGAATCCTCAGGATCATATTATAATGCCTTTGGGATCGCCGAAATGCCATATTATGATCCATACGCGCGTATGATTATGGCTGAGCCGTTGGATATGGAACGAGTGAGGAACGGTGAGCCGAAATACCTTGTCCGGGAATTATACTCTATCAAATATCCGGAAAGAGACATTCCCTTCAAGATTCCTATGCCACGGCCTGTAGAGCGGATTTTTGAGAACTGGACAGGCCCTGAGCGTTCCGAATTCCGCTCGGATATTCCGATGCATACGCTGACGGGTAATCAGAAATGGCAACTTTGGTGCGCTGAATTATTCCTGAATTTGTTTGATTGAGCCACCATTATAGCTGATGAAATCAATTAAGAGTCTTTTAAGAAGTTATCTTCCGAAAGGACTTATAGACAGATATAAATATCTCCATTATCTCGGAGGAGTGAGATATGAGTTGCTGCACAAAAATAGGATAAGGGCGATAAGGAGAAAAGGCAACGCTAACGTTCTCTTCATTTCTTCATCGCTACCGATGTGGAGATACCAGGGAATATATGATTTACTGGAGGCAGATTCCCGTTTCAAAGTTGCCATAATGATTGCTCCTTTTCCAACCTTTTCGGAGCGTGAACAAGCATATTCCGTAGAGCAACTTCAGCAATACTTCGCTTCTAAGGGAATTATGGCGATTACAGCCCCGGAAAATTCCGGGGATTTAAAACGATGGCTTGATGATTTTAATCCGGATATCATGTTTTATCCGCAAAATTACGAGCACTTGTATGGCTCTCCATTAGATTCCGATTATTTCTTTGACAGGCTTTTATGTTATTACGACTATGCTCTTCCTACCGTCGGTGCGTCGTGGAACTACAATACCGTATTCAATAATCTTGCCTGGAGACACTACATCCCCACTCAATTTCACAAAGCGACCCTCCGACGTCTGGCTTATAACTGTGACCGAAACTCCCGCATTGTAGGCGAACCTCATGCCGATTTGTTTTTCCGTTCGGATACAAAAAATCCCTGGAAACCTGTTTCTGACGGAGTACGGCGCAAAAGGGTGATATTTGCTCCGCATTTCAGGATTCAGAATAAAGGGGTATTTCGGCGCGGAGCATTTCAGTGGATGGCCGACGAAATGATAGAACTCGCTGAACGTTACAAGGATAGAATACAATTCGCGTTCAAACCTCATCCGCGATTGTTCTCTGAATTGGAGCGTTTGGATTCCTGGGGATATGAAAAGTCTATATCGTACTATGAGAAGTGGGCGACTATGCCCAATACACAACTGGAAATCGGGGACTTTATAGAGTTGTTTAATACATCCGATGCTATTATACACAACTGTGGCAGTTTTACGGGGGAATATTTGTTTACTGCAAAACCGGCATTGTTCGTTACGAAGGATTTGGATATTGTAAAGAAAGATGCGGATGAGTTCGGGCGCGTATGTCTGGATCTTCATTATAAGGCACATTCAATGGAGGATGTCGAGGAATTTATATCATCTGTTGTTCTTAGCGGTAATGATCCAATGAAGTCGGAAAGAGAGATATTCAGAGAGAACAATCTTGTTCCTCCCGGCACCGGCAATGTGGCGATGAACACCTATCTGGATATTCTCAAAGGCCTGAAATTCATCTGATGGATATTCTTGTCATTGCGTTGGCTGCAGTGGCTCTTTGGGGGGTGAGTTTTTCCCTGAGGGGACATGAGGATTATCTCTCAAGGGAAAGCACGGGATCCGTCAAAGGCATTTTTGCAGTCATCATCCTGTATTCACACATGCGTGGATATGTAACTATCCCCCCCACAGGGAGTTATATATACTCGTCTCTGCTCGGATTTCTCGGACAGCTGATGGTGGTGATGTTTCTGCTGTATTCCGGGTATGGTGTAATGGAAGGGGTGAAAAAAGACCGGGCCCGATACGTGGGCAATTTTCTCACGCACCGGCTTCTTAAAGTCTGGATCATGTTCGCTATGGCCGTGGCTTTGTTTTTCATCCTGGCTGTCGCCACCGGGCAGGAATATTCTCCCGCCGAATATCTGCTCTGCTGGACCGGATGGGAGAGTATCGGCAACAGTAACTGGTTCGTGTTCGATATACTCGTGCTGTACCTGCTCACCTATGTAGCCCTTCGGGGCGCCGACTACCTGCGCCTCGGCCCGGGACATGTTGTCGTTGCGGTGTATCTCCTCACTTTTGTGTTCCTGCTGTTTCTTATGGTTGCCGGGAAAGGTGGCTGGTGGTATGACACAGTGCTGGCCTATCCTACCGGAATGTTGTTCTCGATTTACCGTGGGCGCATAGAGAACGCGCTCAGAGGCTGGAGATGGGTTGTGGGTGCGGTTGTCTGCGGCGCGTTGTTCTTTTTTCTGCAATACGGCACGCAAACTCTCGACCGTATGCTGCCCGGGCGCCTCGCCGCTTATCTCGGGCTGGCAGGATACCTTACCGCATCAAGTGTGTTCGCGTTACTGGTAGTCATGATAACGATGAAACTGAAATTTGACAATGCCGTTCTGCGCTGGCTCGGGGTCAATGCGTTCGCGATATACATATTGCAGCGTCTGGCCATGATAGTCTGCGCGCATTACGGCATCAACGGACGTCCGTTGCTTTTCTCTGCTATCGTGATTCCGTCCACGCTCCTTATCGCGGCGTTATTTACATCTTTTACAGGCAAAGTCAACCGTAAGCTTTTCAAAGGTTAGAATAATCAGTAAGAATGGCCGAGGAAAATCTTAAATCACTGGCGGTAAAAGGGGTAGGGTGGTCGATGGCTGAGCGCTACTCGGGCCAGCTCGTGGAGTTCGGAATCTCGCTGATCCTGGCGCGTATCCTTACTCCGGGCGAATACGGCCTGATAGGGATGCTGGCCATCTTCATGGGGATATCCAACGTTTTTATCGACGGC
>URZG01000179.1 GCA_900552325.1 uncultured Porphyromonadaceae bacterium
CAAGAGCCTTGGCAACTGCATCTACCTGTCCGACAGTGCCGCCGTGGTGAAAAAACAGATCAACGGAAAGATGTTCACCGACCCCCTCCACCTCCAGATCAGCGATCCGGGCCACACCGAGGGCAACGTGGTGTTCACCTATCTGGATGCCTTCTGCACCGACGAGCATTTTGCGGAGTTCCTGCCGGAGTACAGCAATCTCGACGAGCTCAAGGCGCACTACACGCGCGGCGGTCTGGGCGACGTAAAGGTAAAGAAGTTCCTCAATAACGTCATGCAGTCCATCCTCGGCCCGATGCGCGAGCGCCGCGCCTACTGGGAGGCACGTATCCCCGAGGTGTACGAGATCCTCCGTGAAGGATCCGAGAAGGCCCGCGCCACAGCCGCAGCCACTCTCGACGAGGTGCGCGCCGCTATGAAGATCAATTATTTCTCCGACAAGGGACTTATCGCCGAGCAGGCAAAAAAATACGCTTCCGGCAAGAAGTAATCCGGTCAGAGATCCTTTCCTGAAAATAGAACTATGGCACACACTGACGAAAAAGCCCTCCGCACAGGCACTCTCCTTTCGAGCGGCCAGGGCAGCTATCTGATAGAGAAGGTGCTCGGCTCCGGCGGCTTCGGCATAACCTACCTCACCATGAGCGAGGTAAAGGTCGGCAATGTCAAGGCCGAGGTGCCTTTCGCGCTGAAAGAACATTTCCCTTCGGCATACTGCCGCCGCGAGGCCGACGGCACCGTTGTGCCTCTTGAGGGGCACGCGGAGGATTTCAAACGTTCGGCCTCCGACTTCGAGGCCGAGGCGCGGCGGCTCCAGAAATATGGTATTGACTGCGACAACATCGTGAAAGTCAACGAAGTGTTTCAGGCCAACGGCACGGTGTACTACGTGATGCAGTATATCAAGGGGAAATCGCTCGCCGATTACGTCTCATCGCGCGGCACACTCACCGTAACCGAGGCCAAGACCGTGATGGCGCCGATTTTCGATGCCGTGACCTATCTGCACTCCTGCAGGGTGAACCATCTGGATATCAAGCCTGAAAACATCATGCTGGAACGGACAGGCGATGCCGTGACGCCGATCCTCATTGACTTCGGGCTGAGTGTGCATTTCAAGAAGAGCGGCGGCAAGACCTCCCCCAAGGGGCTGATGGGCGTCACCGATGGTTTCGCTCCTCTGGAACAGTATGCCGGAATTCAGGAATTCAATCCGGCCACCGATGTCTATGCCCTTGCCGCCACCTTCCTCTTCTGCCTGACGGGCAAGATTCCCGTAAAGGCGTCGGAGCTGCGGCTCTCCGATGTGCGCAAGGCTCTTGCGGGCAAACTCGACGAGGATGAACTCGAAGGGTTGTGCCGCGCCCTGAGCAAGTCGTTCGAGGACCGCACGCAGTCCGTGGCAAAACTAAAGACCGATCTCGGCATCGTTTCCGCTACCGGCGGCAACGGCACTGTAGTGATAGGCGGGGGCGACCCGGCCCCCAATCCCTACGGATGGCTCAAATGGGTGCTCGCCGGGGTATTCGTAATCGCGGCTGCCGCCACGATATGGCTCGCGACCTCAGGCGGTTGCAGCCGTGGCGGTGAAGAGGGGAAAAACGAACCTGACACCACCGTGACCGTTAATGACGATGAGGCCGCCCGTCAGGCCGCAAAAGAGCGCGCCGACTCGCTGGCGAAAGCCAAGGCCGATTCCGTAAAACGCGCCGAGGGGGAAGCCGCAGCACAACAGACTCAGCAGCAGGAAGAGGTCGTAACCCCGGCTCCGCAACCTGCGCCCCAACCGCAGCCGCAGCCGGCTCCGGAACGTAAACCGGAGGTAACGCAGGGCACTCTTAATCTCGGCTACGCCACATGGAGCGGCGGCATTCGCGACGGCAAACCTAACGGCCGCGGACGGCTGACATTCCACAGCTCCCATGCCGTGGATCGCCATTCGTCGGTTCAGGCTTCGGCTGGCGATTATTTCAACGCCACTTACGAGAACGGTAATCTAATCTCCGGCAAACTCTACGACTCCGCCGGCAATCTGTTAAACACTGTCATACCATGATTGGATTGAAAACATTGGCGTTCGCCGTAATTGTGTCAATTTTCGCCATTCCCTCCCTGTATGGCGAGGAGACTGTGAGCGAACGTTCCGCCACCGAGGACAACTTCATCGCCGGACTGCGTGTGGCCGACGGCCATCCGTCGGCGGTGGCCGTTCCTGACTCACTGGTGCAGGTATCGGACTCCCTTTGGAGCCATCCGGGAGGGCACTATAATCTCCGGAGCGTCAACTCCACGACATATTACATAGTTGGAGCCGACTGTGTGGCCGCTCCCGTTTTCGATGCCGCCTATCCCGCCGAATCAATGGCCGATCTCTTGCTCCTCCCGCTGGAGAAATCGTTCGCGGTGCCTATGACACTCACCGTGCTGAAGCATGAACCGGGCGAAAAGGAGACCATCGAGACTACCCCCGGCAATTTCGTGGCGTATTGCCGCGAGGAGGGATGCATCCCGTTCTGGGGCGTTGAGAAAATCGAGAACGGTACACTTCACGGCGCCCTGTTTCTCTATAACCCCGAGGGCGGTTACGACCACGTTCTGAAAATCACATGCGATCCGGCGGCGGTAATCTCCGGCAACGGTACCGTCACGGCTCGTGCCTCACTCTTTATCCCCACCAAAAACGTTAAAACTCTCTTCGATGACAACAACCAGGTTGAAAGCCCCAACCGCCCGAAGTATCAGGTGGACAAGAAGTAACGCGTTTTATTGGCTTATCTGTCTGGCGATTATGTCAGTCGCCGTGCCGGCGCTACCGGCGCAGACGATAGAGGACCGCATGAACGCCATACTTCTTGACGAGTCCATGCTGTCGGGTTACGGCGAGGGGGAAATGGAGCAGGAAGCGTACCAGAACGCCCTCCAGGAACTCGCCTCAACCGTGACGGTCTACCGTCTGGAGCACGGCAGTACCCCGGTATCCACCGGCGACGTACAGATCCGGGCAAAAAGTATCAGTCAGCCCGATGGCCGGGTGGTTCTCCTCTACCTTACGGTGAAAGAGGCACTTGCCATTGTGCCGCGCGATGGCGACGGGTCGCAGATTGCCGTTGACGACACCCAGCAGCCTCAACCCCAGGAACCTCAGTCTCAGTCCCAACCACAGCCGATCCCTCAACAGCCATCTCAGCCACAGCCCCAGTCCCAGTCCCCGTCTCAGCCACAGCAGCAACCACCGTCGCAGTCATCCGTCAATACACCCTCACCGGTGGCTGCATCATCGGGAGCCGGAGAGGTGGCGGAGCTGATCGCGGCATACAGCCCCCTGCAGCTCGACGAACTAAGCCGTATCCTCACCCACAACAAGGATCTCGGCAAGGTGGCGGAATTCGGACAGGCCGGACGCGACCGCACGGTGCCCCCGGGGGCTTACGTGGTGATCGTAGGGCGCGACTACGGTGTCAAAGCGGTGCTTTCGCCTCGCGACGTTAACCCACGGTTGAATTTAATTACAGGAAACACAGACAACGAAACCAACTATCACGATTACGGAATAATATGGTTCAGGTAAACAGTTTAAAACATATTGTGCTTGCAGTGCTCCTTGCTGTCAGCGGCACGGCGATGGCCAACGTTACCTTCCGCTTCAAGGCCAACACCATCTCCGACGGGCCGCTGAAGCGTACTATGGAAAGCCAGATCTCATCCATGCTGACGGCCATCAACGCCACGTCGCCCGGCGGAGTGATCGACTACACCGGCATCGACATAGAGGAGGGGGCACGGATGCGTCTCGACGCCCTCTTCGGCGACGTGCCTTTCTCCATTGACAAGCAGATGAATATCAGTGCCTGTCTCAATGACATGCAGGGCTATCAGGTGCGCGGCATCAACATAACCATGAAGCCGCAGGATGCTTCCTACGGGCAGTCGCTCAATCGGCAGCTGACCTTGTCGCTCAACCGCAGGGGCAGGATCACCGGTGTTCGTCTGGCGATGGAAAGCCAGGAGGATATGGAGAAAATAATGGGTAGCGGCCGCTCGGTGGAGGATCTTCGCCGCCGCCGAGAAATCCTCAAGTTCGTGGAGGACTTCCGCTGCTTCTATAATGAAAAAAATCTGGAGGCACTCCGCGCTGTATACAGCGACGATGCCATCATCATCACCGGTTCGGTGATGAAGCGCCGCAAAATCGGCGACGGCAATAGCCCGGTTGTGCAGGTGCGCCACACGGTGCAGAACAAGGAGCAGTATATGAATAACCTCGCCAGATGTTTCAAAAACAACCGCTGGATCAAGCTGGGTTTCGACCAGATTTCCGTGGCGGCTCACGGTGCAAAAGAGAATATCTACGGCGTGACTCTGCACCAGTCCTGGCGCTCCTCCAACTATAACGACGACGGCTGGCTTTTCCTCCTTTGGGATTTTACTGACGAGGAGAATCCGCAGGTGCTCGTGCGCACCTGGCAGGAGGATAAGGCGGTGGCGACCGAGGGTGTGTTCTCCATCACAGACTTCTTCTTCCCATAACTTCTTTTTTTTTTGATCAATGAAAAAGATACTCGCAGTACTGTTGGCGGCATTTGTAGTGTATGGCGTTTACGGCCAGCAGCTTGAAATAGAATCCGTGGAGGTGCGCCCGTTTGACATGGGGGCTGCCCGCAACCCGCGTATCGACCTCGCCGGAGAGCCGTGCGCACTGGTGCGTGTAGAGTTTACATCGCCTAACGCCAAGATACAGGGCAATGTGGTGGGCGATGTGAAATATGATGTGTCGGAGTACCTCGTCTACTGCTGCGGCGGTACAAAGGAATTGCGTATCCTGCATCCCTCCATGCGTCCCACATCCATTTATTTCCCGGACTATGGTATTGCGGGCCTGCAGCCCAAGGTCACTTATTCCGTGGTGCTGAACTTCCCGCGCGACATGCGTTCGGAGCAACAGCGTAGCAGTAACGTCGC